>PAMG01000035.1 GCA_002707245.1 Flavobacteriales bacterium | reverse complement strand
CGTCTAAGTTAGATAAGAAAGAGTTCGATTTGTTTCCTGATTACATTGTTTGTAAAAAAATAATTACACTTTTCCTATATTAAATCCTATTTAAGAATCTTAACAGATATTTCATTCTTTCTGTTAAAAAACTTGTAAGGAGGGTCATATACAAATAGTTCAAATTTATTATTATGTGGAATGTTATATTTTTCTAGTATTGTTTTCAATTCTTTTATTTTTTCATTTTCTTTTTCGGTATTGCTATATCCAGAGTATTTTATCACAGCTTTTTGGACATAATTAGTTTCTATAAATTTCACGTTTTCATTATTTGGTTTAGGAAGATTTTTCTTATTATATTTTTCAGGCATTCTAAATAACATTTCATCATCATTAAACAGTCTTATTACCACTGGAGATGTCATCGCTATTTCTTCTGCTGTCTCATTAGCCCCAAAAATATAATTTGCTAAAACACGAAACGATGAATTTTGAGCATCTTCCTGTTCATTATTAATGTAACTAGCAAATAATGCTGGGTTATATGCTCGAATTTCTATTTTTTCTATTACTTGGATTACTTCGTATGTACTAGAATCTTGTCCAAAACTTAAAAGCGGAAAAAGGATAAGAAATAATTTTTTCATATTTCAAAGGTTTTATCGTATAATATATTTTGTCTCAACAGACCCATCATCATAGATATATAATTGGAGGCTGTTGTTTATGCTTTTTCGACCTAAAACATCAATGGTATTAATTATTTTTCTTTCACTATCATAAGGTCTATTCTCTTCAAGATCGGTTTCATTAGGCAATGACATTGCATTAAAAAATCTCCAAATCTCTTCACTGATATTAACGTCCATGTTACCCCCCGATCCTGGCCAATCATGACCTCCTCCAATTACTTTATATAACCACACTTCATTATTAGATAATTCCGAGGTGTAAACATAGCTTTCTATAATACTTCCATCATTTGGATTAGTATTAGGTAATTCTAAAAATGTGACATCAGTAAGGTTATTTTGATTAACCCAATAATCAATTGTTGTTGGTATATCTAAATAAGCTCCCCATCCATCATTATTATTTAAGTCTCCTTCATACAGCGACACATCATCTTCTGTACCATGAGTTTCAAAAACTGGCACAGGCTCAGAAGGACTACAATTATTATAAATTTCTTCCATAATTAATCCTGCAACAGGCGCTATTGCTCTAAATGTTTCACTTGCTTGACATGCAAGTAGATAACTAAAGTCACCACCATTTGACATGCCTGTAGAGAAAGTGTTCGTGCTACTAAATTGATGCGTTTCTTGTAGGTATTCAGCTAAAGCAATTGTGAAACCTAAATCATCAACTTCTGGATTATTTTGAAAGTCATATCCAACATTAAAAAAGTTATTTCCATATTGGTCTTCTGTCCCTTGCGGATAACATACAGCAAATCCATTTTCATCAGCCACTTCATTCATACCACAATAATTCATTATACCCGGAGCACTTCCAGTATATCCATGAAAAACAAANACTAATGGTGCATTTTCTNCTANANNNGGTGGTGTATATAAAAGATATTCTCGATCTATTTTGTCCCAATTAAAAATTAATGGAGATACACATGAACCATCATCAATTGTAGCAAATTCATTATAATTATATGCACTTGAGTCTGTACATCCCGGGAATTCCCAATTACAAGCTTTTGTATCTACTTCAAATGTAAAATATCCAAAAGACTCTTCTACCTCATAAGGTCCATATTCTTGATTATTTATTGTTATTTCTATAGATCCACCNTTCCAACCATCTCCATATGAATCCATCCCCATAAACATATAACATCCAGATGATAAACATATTTGAGTAGTGGTGTTTTGATAGTTATTATTTCCTTGAAAGCTTGCTGTGGGAGATGGGTTAGGATTTGTCCAATCTTCATAGTTATATAAATCCCAGGTCATTTCACTGGCCCAGTCACCCGTTTGTGTTTCTATTATAACTAGTGTTTCTCCTTCTTCACACTCTGGATAGTAACAAGANCCATCATCTACAACGGCGTTTGAATTATAATTAGAAGCATTGAAGTCAGTACAGCCGACATAAGTCCATTGACATTCGGAATCATAGTTGATTGAAATTAAAGTATAAAAACCATATCCTTCATTCGCTGAAATGTATAATGAACCATCACTAATAAAAGCATCATTAGTTTCTGTGAATTCAAAGTCAACATCATCATTTGAGGAAACTTCGAGCGACCCCCCGTTCCAGCCGTCGCCATAAGAATCTGCTGCATTAATAGCATAGCATCCTTCCGGTAAACAGATTACATTGCTGTACTCTTGATCATCGTCTTCACCTTGAAAACTTAATAATTCATTCCCTTGGTTGTCAATAATTTGCCAACTCATTTCTTCTGCCCATTCTCCAGTAACTGTTTCTAAAAGTATTTCATATTCTTCTTCAGTGCATTGAGATTGGAGAATAAAAGGGGTGATAATTATTAATAATAAATATAATTTTTTCATAATCTTTGTATTATTTTTTAGTGGCGTAATTAGAATACTAATGGATGACTCAAATATAATTCTTTTCACTTTTTATATATCGATTAATAGTAATGATTTTTGGTTTTCAAATAATCATAGGTGATTTACAGCTTAATAAGCTAGAATCGAATATTTATATTTAAATAGGGAAACGCTAGAAAATCGCCGTCTAGTAAATCTGCNTCTTTGAGGGCATGAATATTACCCCCNGCATTTAGAAAGAATANTTTCCAGATTTTTTTCTCAAACCCAATTGACAAGCAGACAGCATCAGAGTCACCGCCTATACCGAAGACATTTTGGATAGATATAACAGAATATCCATCTATAAAAGATCTAAACAAGTATTTCTTATATCCTGCGACAACAGTATTTAGTGCAAGCATGGTTCCAAATCCTATAAAAATTTCATTGTTTTTATTTTGTAGAATAGATCTAGTATACCCAACAGCACTGAACCCCGTTTTAGCATCTAGTAGACCAATTGATATATGATGTTTGGGTAGTTTTTGACTTTGACTTGAACTAATAAGAGGAAAAAGCAATAATAGAGGAAGTATTAACAATAATTTTTTCATACTATTAAAATTATTTTCTGAACTGAAGAAATTAGCTAATCTTTTCTTAGTACATATTTTTTTTCTACAGAACCATCATCATAAATCTGTAATTGTAAGTTTAGTGTGTTTGCTTTTTGTCCCAGGATGGAATAAGTATGAATAATTTTTCGATTAACAAAAATCGGATTCTCTAAATTTAAGTATTCTTGACAAGAACATTCACAGATGTCGGAAACATTCATGTCAAAATATCCAAAGGGGGTTAAGTCTGTATTACAATCTAGTGGAATATCAAATGGAAGAAATGCAGAAAGAATACCTGACTCTAAAGTTGGAATAAGTTCCGCACATCCTAATAATCCATCTAGAAGTGAAGTGTCACCAAAAATTGAAACTAAATCTATTAGTGTCTCATCTAAATCTACACAGCCAATTACATGAGAATCATTATCAATGTAATCGCTATTTTCAGGATAGGATTTTTGTGACACACTAATAAAGGGAATAATTATTATTAGCCACAACAATTTATTTAGGTTTTGCATTTTATAAATATGTTTAATTAAATTTTTTTTATCTAAAGATACTTTTTTAGTAGTAAAAATGAAACGACTTACTATATAGATGTTTATTTTATGAGGTGTTTTTTTTCGACACTTCCATCGTCATAAATATGTAATTGAAAGCCTGTATTTGATAGTTGTCTACCTAAAACGTCCGTTGACTTAATTAGTTTTTTATTTTGAACTGTCTCAATAAGCTTGAGGCCATCACAGGCATCACCGACATTGTCCATATCAAAATCTTCTTGATTTGGATTGTAGTCTTGAGGACAATTATCTAAATTATTACAAACCCCATCATTATCTATATCAATAGATGTAATATTCCATTCTTCTAAATCATCATAAACAATTATTTTTACCGCTTGATGTATTATTTCTACATCTTCTTCAGACACATTAAATTCTTCATTCCAAGAAATTTCTAATGGGTCTTTTTCAAATAATGTAGTATAAAAACAAACTGCAGCAACATATGACCCTAAAAATGATGGGTGGCTTCCATCAGAGCTATATAGGTCAATATTATATTCAGAGTCTCTTATATATCGCCACACAGCTCCAACAGGTGATAGTATTGCACCATTTTCACTTGCCATAATCATGTACCTTTCTTGTATTAAGTCGTCCATCCCCTCATACGTACATACTGGCGGCCAATTAGCACAATTGCCTTGATCTCCATTTTCTCTCCCCCAAGTCATAAAAAAGACAGTTTGTCCACAGTTGTTATAATTAATGATTAATTCATTTAATTGAGCTGCATATGGAAAAACGTCTTCTTCTACTTGCCAAAGTGGGAATGATGGATATTGACTTTGTTCTTGTAAAACCACATAATCCCATTCACCGTTCATAATTAAATTATTAGAATTACTGTTGTTGACATGAGTTTGTAAAGTAGCTCCACCAATAAGATTACTCTCTGTAGATAGATAGTCGCCCATTGAATTAGCAATAGTGGATATCATATTGGGAAGATTATTACTGGCGGTGTAGCTATTGCCAAGAAATAATACATTTAAAGAGTCTATTTGTTGGGTGCAATTTGGCAATCCTTCTCCAGGCCCCAAGGAAGTACCAACTATCTCAACACCATATTCATCAACACACCAGCAATAACCAGTGCTTCCCCAACATTGCATTGGTGAATAAGACCCATCTTCTTCACATTGAGGAATAAACTCACCAATTGCTCCTGTTGAATTTGCTATAGCATCCAAACAAGGTGTTTGTCCAAAATTTAGAAAAGGAATAAGAAGAAACAATAGTGTTTTTTTAATCATTCCTTTAAAATTATTTTCAGAGTTATAGTTATTATTTATTCAAATAAAGAAAATTCTTCAATTCCTGCTGGATAATCAGGAAAAATATTAGAGTCCCAAGTTTTAGTAGCCCATTGGTCACAAGCCCCGTCTCCAAAATCTATTGACGCTACCCAAGTATTATTTTGATCATAATATTCAAATAACCCTGAAACAGGTGTCATAATTGTTTTATCCCATTCCTCAAAGTAACAGTCTATTTTTTCTATAGGATTAATTACAACTTCTGTATAGCCATCTTCTTGCATTGCAATTCGCATTTGCATTCCATTATCACAGCACGACATTGTACAATTTTCCTCACAAACACCGTCAGTTGAACAACATTCACCATGATTATGTCCTTCATGAGAATCTCCTTCTTCATCTTTTTCACAAGATATGAAGCTTAGCCCTACTAATAACATTATTAATAAATAAGATATTTTTTTCATAGTAAACAATAGTATTATAGATTTAGCTTACAAAGCTACATTTTTTTTTTAATCTGTCTTATCGGAAATTGCTATTATAGATAGTTTATAATTCTTGGTAATATGTGTCAAGAAAATTCATTCTATTATTTATCCAAGAATTGATATATTCTTGTTCTTCTAGCACATTAGTATGTAGTCCCCATTTAGTGTTTTCTACATCTAGAATATTAGATTTTTGGAGTTGATTAAAATTAGCTTCAAAAAGACCCGTCAAGTTATCGGGAGTTAATACATTAACCCTTAATTCAAGCCAACGATTTTTCAATTTAGTTTTAAAGTTATTCGGATTAAGCTCAAATAACCTAGCATATAAGCTATTAGATTGTATATCCTGGTAGCCAACAGAACTTCCATTCCAAAACCTCCCAAAAGAGCCTTCTAAATCCCAAGGGATTATAAACAATGGGTCTTGGTCAGATTTGCGACCTAAAAAAGTATTTTTACCGGTATTATCAGCTGCAGAAAGAGTATTAATAAATATGTAATAATCAATAAAATTCTCAATATTTATTAATTCATTTATTTCAGATATAAAAGCATCATCCTCATAATTCACAACGACATTTGTTAAATACATTAAGGGGTCCCAGTTTATTTGGTCTTCTGGTTGTGGAAACTTTTGTTCCCAATTATTCCAGTATTTATTTGTTGACACGGTTTCTTCATATACTGAAAATGTTGTTCCATCCCAAGCAACAGCCTTATATAATAATGCATCATCAAAGACCATATCAAGCAATTGATTATTCATTTGTTCGTTCAGACAATATAGGCCCTGGTGTTCAGAGTTAATAAATAATTCTACAAAATTAGAATGTATACTGTAATTCCTACTATTTTCTATTTGTTGCCATATTTCGAAACATGTTTTATTTCGTAATCGAGCATGATCAGCAAACATAGCATCTAGCCACCAATCAGAATTCTTTTCTAATTCAAATATTGGTTTAGAAACTCGATCATTTATATATTGACTGTTTAAGAAAGAAAATAAAAATGATTTTTTTTCATTCCACTGTGAAGCTTTTCCTTTATGCTCTATTCCGATATACGATGTTAACACATCTTCTGTGAGAGAAGGATAATTAATGATTAATCTAGCTAATTTTTTAGGCTCATCTATAATAGTATTATGAGTGACAATTTGAACGATAGGTAAATTAGTAAATTGTAAAGTCATTTCATTCTCGACCCCATTTGTAATGATATAAATTTTATAATCTTTATTAATTTCAATAGTACCCAAATCATTAATATGATTATTTATTAATAATGAATCTTGAAAATAAATTTCTGAATGAGTTTGAAACTCTATAAATGCTTCAAAATTTTCAATAGAATCATATTCAATAGAATATCTTAAAGTATTTGATTTACTGTCAAATGAACAATCTTTATTATTAATTTTTAATATTAAATTTAGTTCTAAAAAATTGTTTGGTTCACTGTCAAAAATAATTGCTTCTTTATAGCAAGACTGACAAAAGAAAATTACGCAGCAATATAAAAAAAATACTTTTTTCATTTTTTTAATGTATATACTGTTTTCAAAAAAACAAATGAGTATGGATGATTAGAGTTTAATTCTTTTTCAAAGCCAATTGCCACATCAAACAGCTTCATTTTATCTCCTACAAAAACTCGGATTTTATTAAAATATGGTTCTCTAAAAACTTCAAATAATCTAAAAATTTCAAATGAGCTGTATACATTATGTTGCTCAGTATATTTAAAATTTAATTTAATTCTATTTCGAATAGATGAGGAATATATTCGTTGCACATTATTTGTGAAAAAGAAATTAATATATAGATAAGGGTTAACAAACTCTTGTTGATACCGTAGTCGATATCGAACTCGTAATTTTTTCGTTAATTTATTTTTGTATTCGAGATCAATATTATATCTCACATTATGTTCTATGCCGTTAATTCTTTTGAAATCTAAAATATATCGGAGGCCCCCCGCTAAATCAAATTTTTTATTAATAGAGTATTTTAATTGAGAATTAAGTATGTAGTCATCAAGTTTTGACGTATTATGAAATGTTCTCACTTGTGTTTCTAGGGTCAGAGAATAGTTTGATAAAACTTCTTTTTCAAAAGAGATACCGCCCCAAACCCCAAAATCTTTAATTATTTTTATTTCTTGAGAAATTACATTTCCGGTATATATAAATATAATTATAAGTAATACTTTTTTCATATGTTAAATAGCAGGCTGAGTTAGCTTGTTTAATCTTTGTTTTGAGTGGAAGAACAAAGATTTATACAATTTTCGAAATTTTCATATGGTCCATGTACTGCTTCAATACAGTTAGAATCGATACAAGCATAACCCCATGTTATATCATTTTCATCATTATCATTACAGCTGAAAACTAAAAATAAAATAAATAGTAGTAAGATTTTTTTCACACTTTAAATATACGTGTTTTCTGACCCAAAGAGAATAATCTCCATTTAATTAATCCACATAACAGATACAATTAACATAGATTGTAAGATGAACAACATATAAAATAATGACAATAATGCAACTAAAGATGTTTCTGAACTTTATTTTTCAACACTTTTCTTAATCTTTTTGGAGAATCAATAAACCAGTTTCCCCGTTTATTAAATTTTACAAAGAAATCTCTCCCCCCGTTTGGATTTTCGAATCTTGCAACTACTGTCTGGTTAAAAAAACTTAAACCATGACTATTAGAAATATCTCTTTTTAATCGCCATTTATTTTTATTATAATTATACGCAAAATACATTTGTCTTTTATTATGCCCCAATTCATTTAGGAACAAACCTGCAATTAATCCACCCGTAAAGGACATGTTTTTTTGACATGAAAAATGAACATTATTATGTGTGTGCTTATGCTTGTTTTGTGCAGATCCGTTTACTGAAAAAATAATTAAAAAAATGGTTAAAAATAAATGAGAATTTTTCATAGTACATATTGTTTTGGTTAATATCTAATGATTTTATAATCAAAATTTATGCCAAACATTAATTTTAATCAAGCTTGTTATTAGATAACAGGATAGTTCCCCTAATCTTTTAAGAAGGTATTAAGTGGATGGCTACTAGATTACAATAAGCCGTATGATGTTATGTCTGTTTATTGATTGATGTAGGTTTCACAGTACCAATCTTGATCTGGATACATTGGGTCCCATGTTGTTAATTCTAAAACATATGCATTTACAGCATCTTGATTGCTACAAAATAAATCAGCAGCATAGTTAGTATTAACTTCTACACATTGTGCACAATATTGTACTGGGACGGTGTCTTCATCTTCTTCGCATGCTATAAACAAGAACAAAAAAGGAATTAGAAATAAAAATAGTTTTTTCATAGATCAGGGGTTTTAATTCATTATGTTTTTAAATTTAAAAAAACAGATTGTTAAAACCTAATTTATTAATAGTCAATACTTTGGCATTATTTTTGATTTACTATATAGAGAAGATTTAAAATTAAGTATTATGAAACATATTTTTAGTGAAAAAATTGAATTGGGCGCGTATTATATTTATAATGATGAACAAAAAAAAGTTTATGATGTTGAAGGGATGAAGCAAGATTTCCAGAATTTATTAGAAAAATTAAAACACCAATCTTTCTAGAATGGGAAGAGGGTCAATCAATTCTAATCTATATCTAACTTTTTTATATTGTAATGTAATGTAAATTGTAAAACAGCAAAATCTTGCAACTCACTATTAGAAAAATGACTGATTGAATTGAAATCAGATAATAAAATTCCAAAATTACATGATATGTTGTTTGTTAAATCATAATTATAATCTAAACCCACATAATAAGATTCATCAAAATGATCAAACTGGTTGCCTTCATTATTTTGATCAAACACATACACTCCCAAAATACCTGTTGAGAAATGAACACTATGTTTCCCAGAATAAAACCCCGGCTTAATTCCAAAGCCAATATTTTGATGCAATTCAAATTTAGATAGACGTGTTTTATTTAGTACCACTTTTTGGTTTAGGTAAAAAACTTCTAAAACAGTCATAAAATTTTGACTTAATTTAATATTATTACCATAATAAAGGCCAAAATCTATATTTTCTTCTTGTGTGCTTATCTCAGCTTGTGTTAAATTAGCGACAGTTGTGATAGACCCAAAACCCAGATAAAAGTTGTTCTGTGACCAAGCAAATAAAGGAATTATAAATAGTATTAATAATTTGTTCATATTAAAATCTAATCATTAATTAAAATTTCATATTGAAAACTGTTTTCATTCCAGGCACAGAATGAATTATTAGCCGCCTCTCCTACGACAAAATTATTTGTGTGGTAAAGTTCAAAATCTTTAAAAGTATTTATTTCTACATTAATACAGCCAAAACCTACGCTATTTTCATAATAAAACATAACTATATAATTTAAAGAATTTTTATCCCAGTTTTTTAAAGGTGTACCAAATGCACCATTTAGATTATTAATGCTGTCAGGTGAGTTTATGGTGTAATTATGGCCAGCACTAGAATATAAAAAGAATGAACCTGCCGCATTTTGCGGATTATTGATAATTATTTGGTGATTAATAAAAACATCGTCTTCATTGAAATTATTACTTTCATCGCTTTGTTCACAACTTAAGACAAGTATAGTGGTAATAAAAAACAATAGATACTTCACAAGTATAATATTATGGGGGTTGTTTTATAAAATATAATCTCTCTAGTAAAATTATACTAGTTTTTCTTAATATGAAAATATACTATATTTAAAATTATTTTAAAAAATGAATTTATGAACAAGTTAGCTTATTTATCTATTCTTCCTTTTTTATTTCTTTTTAGTTTAGTTGTTCCTTTTGTGGTTTCAGGACAAATAACCTCTTTTGAATTAGAAGAAACATGGTCTATTTATGACATTCAAGATGTATATACCTTTTCTGGTTTGCCAGATTATGTCGGAGAAATCAATCATGCGGTAGAAGGGTATAAAGTATCGTATTTAACTTCCGATTCAAATGGGAACCCCATAATAGCATCTGGAGCTATTTTTGTTCCATTAGATTTAACTTGTCCAGCACCCATATTAAGTTGGCAACATGGAACAGTTGTTGCTGATGCAGGTGCACCATCCGAGAATATTCAAAATAGTGCTATAGGAATAGTCTCTGCTTCACATGGATATATTGTGTTTATGAGTGATTACCTTGGTTTGGGGTCAGGAGAGGGATTCCATAATTATTGTCATGCACAAACTGAAGCACATGCTGTTATTGATTTAATAGTTGAAGGAAGTATTTTTATAGAATCACTAGGTTTTGAAACTAATGGACAACTTTTTTTAATGGGTTATTCTCAAGGAGGGCATGCGACTATGGCGACGGTAAAAGCAATTGAGTCTAATGATAATAATTTAGATATTACAGCATCTGCTCCTATGGCAGGTCCGTATAGCATGTCTGATGCACAAGCTTCAATGCTCAACACAGTATATCCAAATCCAGGATATTTCCCATATGTACTTTTTGCTTATCAAAATGTTTATGGTAATTTATATAATGACATTAGTGATGTATTAAAACCAGAATTTGATAATCTATTTGAGATGTATGATGGCACATATTCAATGAGTGATATAAATGAAGAAATATGGTTAATTGCTGAAGAAACATATCAGATTGATCCAGAGAATTTTACGCCACTTGACATGATTGTAGATGAGTATTATGAAGACTATCAATCGGATGAAAACCACCCTTTTAGATTAGCATTACAGGATAATGATTTGATTGATTTTATACCTGAATCACCAATGAGACTTTTGCACTGCAATGGAGACACAGATGTATCATATGATAATGCAGTGATGGCCTTTAATGCTTTTTCACCTTTTGTAACAGAAGAACTTGTTTTGCTAGATGGCGGCAATCTAAATCATGGTGATTGCGCTTTAATATCAATTATTTCAGCAAAATTATTTTTTGATACTTATGCAAATTTATGTACTCAAACTGTTTTAAATGAATTAAATAGCAATCAATATTTAGTTAATATTTTTGATATTTTTGGTAGACCTGTTATTAAACAGGAGCCCAACACTTTATTTTTGAAAGTTCATAGCAATGGAAATGTAGATAAGGTTATTTTGCAATATTAATAATCAATCCATCCATTTGTAGGAAAAAATAAAGGTAAATATGCTTTTCGACTAATTGCTCGTGCTCCAAAAACACCATATCCTTCTTCTATATTTGATTCTATAAATATTGGTTCACTATTAAACAACATATTATTTGAATCTCTCTTCTGTTCCTTTCTTGTTAAATTAAATCGATATAAATTTTCACTATATGATTCTATTGCCACATAAAAATGAGACCACACTCCGCGAGGCTTTTCTACTTCTAAAAAAAATGTTTTTTCTGCGCCATTAAATAAATCATCGCTGAAATATCCGTTTTTGCCAGTATAATAATTATCAGAGGCTTGATATCTGTTAATTGGTATTAGAAATGCAGGATCTTGGACCGTATATTTACAGGATTGAGTTTGAGCATTTACCCCATCTATTTCCACATAGATTTTTAATCTATAATAGTTAGACTGATTTGGCTGATCTTGTATTGTGATGCTAAATTCACACAAGTCTTCCCAATCAGAAGATTGGTTCAAATCACTATCTAGACTGCCTGTCATTACTAAGTTCGAGATAATATACTCAGGTTTACTTGGTATTGTTTCTTTTGCGCTAATTGAAGTAAACCCCTCCATAGTTACGTCTAGTTGATAAGTGTCATTTTGTTTTGGAGTAAAATTAGGATTAGTATAACAGTAGCAGTTGGAATCAAAATCTAATGAATAAGTTTCAAGAATATCATTACTTGCGTAATCAATTTTATTTATTGATGCTTCTGCTGTTGAAATTATGGGAACACTATCTGTATAGATATATTCATTTAGAGATGCTAATCCATCTACTGAATTTGATACTAATAAGAATTGACTTTTTTTATCCCAATATTTGTCGGCTATCATATAGCTGTTAATCACAAGTTTAGATTGAATTGTAGGTAATTCAATGTCTAATGCTTTTTCACATGAAATTAAAAATAAACACAGAATATTTAATAATAATAATTTTTTCATTTATTTAAATTTAAAACTATATCTAATTGAGGGAATGATTGGGAATAAACTAATTTGCATCGGTTGATAAGTACTATATTCTAAGTTGCCATTTTCTTGCCCATCTTCTTGAAGATAGATGAAAAACGGATTTTTCCGATTATATATATTATATATTGAAATACTCCATGTTCTTTCTCCCCATTTTTTTTCTTTAGTAAAACTACACCCAATATCTAATCGGTGATACGGCGCCATTCTAAAATCATTTTTTTCTCCATAGTCAAAAAATTGAACAAAATCATTGCCTGTAAATAATAGATATTGTGCTATAGGCAGTGTTACAGCGTTTCCAGTTCCATAGACAAAGGTTGCATTTAAATGCACCCCTGTTTTTAGATTATAAGAAGAAACAATGGATAGATCATGTCGTCTATCGAATTTATAAGGATATTCATTGCCTAAATTAATATTTTCAAATTGTCTATCAGTTTTTGATAATGTATACCCAATCCAACCTGTTAATTTCCTGCTCTTTTTTTTAATAAACATTTCTATACCTTGTGATGTCCCTGAGCCATTTTCTTCAATTCGATTTTCCCATGAAGAAAAGTTTGTGCCTAAAATATTTGTTCCCTCTGCAAATGTGATTAGGTTTTCCATTTTTTTATAATATAACTCAATACTTGTTTCATAGCTTTTAGTTTCTAGTTTTTGCTTGTCGGAAAAAACTCGATGGTAACCTAATACAATTTGTTGTGACTTTTGTGGTGCTACTGTTTCGGTTGATGGGACCCACATGTCATTAGGCAAGCCAAAACTCGAATTTGTTAATAGATGAATATTTTGTTGCATTGTAGCATATGAAAATTTCAAAGAAGAATTTTCATTAATCAAGTATCTAATTGAAACTCGCGGTTCAGGTGATTGATATAGTACATTTTTGATATTAAAAAAACCATAATGAAGACCAATATTGGTAGATAATCGGGGACTAGCAGTGTAGATGTTTTCTATATATAGATAGCCTTCGTCTGGCTTTAATGTTTCTGAAAAAACAATAGTTGTATCTGCCGAAAAATTTTGATAATCAGCAAAAAAATCCATAAATCCAGGAAAAAAATTATGTTTTATATATGATCCACCAAATTTAAAATTATGTTTTCCATTTAGGTTATAATCTAAATCTATTTTAATTCCATAATCCTCTATTCCACTGCGATATAAATAATCACTTTTTTCAATTTGAGTAGTTTCTTCGCCATTGAAATATTGATTTAGAGTTATATTATTAGTGGCAATAATATTATCAAAATTATATCTTCCATAAATCAATGATGTATTTGCAAATATTTTAGTGTTAATTATATGGGTCCATCTAATAGCTGTAGTTATGTTTTGCCAAGATAATCCAAATTGTGTTTTTGCATTAAATGTTTGGTCAAACAAATTGTCGATATTTTGTTGAGTGCTATTATCATTCAGTTCTCCAAAGAAATTGTCTTTCCCAGTATAAAAACTAAAATAGATTCTATCTTTGTTAGAAAATTTATGATTAATTTTTGCATTAATGTCATAAAAATAATAATTCCCGTCTCCATTAAAATCAATTTTATTTTCCAAAGCCTTGACAATTGGCTCTTTTAATAAATCTAACCATGTTCTTCTTGCAGAAATTAATATGGAGGTTTTATTTTTTTTTAAAGGTCCTTGTATAGTGATTTTCCCAGAGATTAAACCCATGCCCCCTTCAGCTTGCCATTCTTTCATGTTTCCATCTTGCATATCTATTTCTAAAATAGATGAAAGCCTTCCTCCAAATCTAGCCGGGAAACCACCTTTTGTTAAATTTATATTTTTTATTGCATCCTCATTAAATACAGAAAAAAAACCTAAAAGATGAGAAGCATGATAAATATTTACTCCATCTAAAAGAATTAAATTTTGATCAGGTCCCCCGCCTCTGACATAAAACCCACTTGTACCCTCACTTCCAGACTGGACCCCCGGCAAAAGCTGTATTGATTTTAATACATCTACTTCACCTAAAAGTGCCGGAATTTGTTTAACCTCTTTTGCATTCACATTAATCACACTACTTAAAATAGATTTAGTATGGTTTTCTTGTGAAGTTAATTCTATTTCAGATAGAGTGTTTTTGTTGATTGAAACCAGAAAATTATGAGATATATTTTTATTTATAATAATATCTAAAGTATCTGCTTCATATCCAATGTATGAACATATGATTTTAGTTTTTCCTTCTTTAATGGTAAGATTAAAATATCCGAATGAGTTTGTGGCGCAACCTTGCTCAGCATAAGTGTCATAGATGTTGGCGCCAATTAATGTTTCACCAGTTGCTTTGTCAATTACATAACCAGAAATATTATATTCTGTTTGACCGTAGACAAAAAAAGAAAGTAAAAAAAAGAAGTAATAAATTTTTTGCACGGGAGCAAAGATAAAGTTTTTAATATTTAAATCAATTCATAAATTAGGGATTCGAATAATTATTTACTTATCCTTAAATACACTCTAGCTTATATAAATATCTATTTATTTTTCAGTTAAAATAAACTTTTTTCGATTTAGTGGTTCTGTCAATATTATTTCAGCTCTTTGAACAATTGTTGTTTTTTCTTTTTTTGAGGTCATTGTAAATTCCAAGGGTAATCCATGATATTGAAATTTTCCTTTACCATTAATATCGGGTGCTAAAAATCCATTGATTTTAGATGAATCATTTTCAACAGAAAAAGAAATACAATTATAGCCTAGGATGGTTTTTTTATTTTCTCCCAACACAATACTAGTCTCAGCATCTTCAACTATTTGTTCTTTTTCTAAAAAGCGACTATCCACAATACTATCATTTACAATTGTTAAAGTTTTTTCCCAACGGATATTTAAACTGTCATTTTCCACAAAAATCGTCGAAGACATCATGTGCTCATTCATCATTTTAATATCAATACTTGTTTCATTTCTAGAGCCAAGTATTGAATAATAACTAACGGATTCCACTGGCAGATGTTTTTTAAACATTCTCATTTTAAATGGAATTTTTTCGTATTCAATAGAGTATACTACTTTTAGTTGCTGATTCTTATTAGGTATTTGACAAAAAGATAAACACGGAAAAAATAGAAAAAGTACAATTATCTTTTGCATGATTTTTAATAATTTATTTCTTCATCTAACATGTCTTGTAGTGGATGACTCTCATCACTTAATACAAAACCATTGTCTTTAGCAAATTGTTCTTGAAGCTTAGCGAATTCAGTGTCCAATATATTTTCATCAACACTTACTTGATCTATAATTTTCCCCATTTCAAGAGCTATGCTTATATATTCTTCTTCAGTGAAAGACTCTGCATCGTTTGTGAGCTGTTCTACTAACAGCATAAGTTTTTCATATTCATTGTTAAATACTTTATCATAAAACTCAAGTAATTTAATGGCCCCATTTTTGAGTTTGCTTTTACTATCTCCATTAAATGACAACTGTTTTGCAGTATTTAATCCAGTTTTTATTTCTTGTTGAACATCAATTAAAATAGATTTCATTTCATCGATATCATCAGTTTGTCCCCATGCTAAGATTTTTAAAGTTATTTTAGTTTGAATACCGACAATAGCATCATTATATTCTATAGCATCATTGAAAAATCCATTTTCTTCAGCCTTTTGAGCTGTATTCACGTAATCATTGATTTTTTGTTCATTTGTTGGAGGGCAGGCAATGATTAATAAAAATGAACAAATTATAAAAACACAATATTTAATACTTTTCATAATAGTAGTTGTTTGTTTCTGTCTAAAATAGAGATTTTTGTTGTACGAATCACAGATAATCTTATTATTTAAAAGAGATTGTCAGCTTATGTAATTCACCAAAATCAATGGTGTCATTTAAATTATGATCCATTAAAATAGCTAAGAAAAATTTATCAATATCTGTCTTAGGGATGGGTGTTTCGGTAATCTTGTTATCATGTCCTCTAACATGAAATTCATTAACTTCAAACTCTAGTTTTAGTAAACTCCCAAAATCTTCTATTAAATTCAACCTCCTACTAGCTGTATTTTCATAATATAAATAGTGATGTCCTGGTCTATTTGGATCTGTTTCGAACAAAAAGTATTTATCAGATCCATCACCATACATCGCATATCCTGTTCCTGGTGAAAAACAAGGAATATTTTTTGTGGCGAGCCCTGTTCTTATGTTTTTAAACTCATAGTCTGTTAAAAAAACAGCTATTTGTGTCGCATTGTATTCACCTAAATCAATGGCTTTATTATAACATCTGATTGAAAAAGATTTTTTTTCCAACTTTATGGTTTCAGTTCTTTTTTTAATTATCTGCTCTTTGCCATTTTGATAGATGAAAATAGGATTTTCTTTATTATTTAATAAATCAGAATTATCACGAATTAATGTCTGTGAAGTTTGACAAGAATATAAGAGTAATATTATGAGAAAAATAGATTTTAGATTATTCATAGAGTGTTATTATAAAACCTAAAATAATACATTTTATTATAAATTTTTTCTGAAAAAATTAGAAAGCATTTTAATTTTCGTATTTTCACGTAAATTTTTAAATATAAAATACAAAATGGTAAAAGGAACAGTAAAATTTTTTAATCACACAAAAGGCTTTGGCTTTATAACAGAAGAAGAGTCTGGGAAAGATTATTTTGTCCACTCTACAGGGATTCTTTCAAGAATACAAGATGGTGATGAAGTTGAGTTTGAACTAGCAGACGACCCAAAAGGGAAAAGAGCAGTAGATGTAAAGCCGGTTGAATAACCGTTTTATTCTCAACACCACTCATAATACTTCTTGCTTCACAGTTATTATAGACTTCTCTTTTATTTGGAAATAATAAATGTTTTGTTTTCAGTACCAGTAGGATGAATGAAATTCATCATGTATAATCCTGCTGAAAGGCCAGAGAGATTTATAATGTGGTCTTGATTATGTTGCATTGAAAAATCGGTCTTTTGATAAACGATTTGTCCCTTGGCGTTTAATAGGTATAGATTTCCTATTAAGCTTTCATAAGACGTGTTGCTAATTGAAAAGTATCCATTGTTTGGATTTGGAAATAGTGTGATACAGCTATTTTTTAAATTATTATCGCAGATAAATTCAAATTCAGATAGATTAAAGAAATCCATCAAATGCGATGTGAATTCACATGGCCTTTCAGCCAAAAAATGCATTAAATCATTAACAGAACTTTCCCAGTTAGTATAAGAATTAGGAAAATTCCATCTATCTATATGGCGATTTAATTCATTAGTATATAAATCTTTTATAATCCTTATTTGCTCTACAAATACATCGATTTCGTCATAATCATGTAGCATTTGAGCTGCACGATTAATAAAGGCCTCTTTAAATTCCGAGTATTCTAATAATCTCCTAAATATTTCAGTTGATTCAGTCGGGTTTGGCCAATCAATGTTAGTGTCGGTATTTGTGCAATGCTGAAACATATTATAACTAGGATCTCCCATACTAGCATCAAGATCATAAAATATAAACCGCCATTTTTTTTCAGGTTCATTTATAAACCGCCATAATTTCACATTATTACCAGGCCAATCATAATTTGCAAAAAACATTTGAGAAAGTTGATAACTAATATAGTTTTCAATATCGATTTTAGTCTTTAGATATTCATAGGTATCTAATTCATTTGTTTGTATAACATTAAACAAGTTATTAAATTCTTCAAAAGCATTCATGTAGCCTTCTAATATTTCAACTTCTTGTTCATTGTCATATTTGTCATTAATATAATGTTCATCTATATACTCTCTAATCGTGTGAATACCCCAGTATTCGCCATTTAAAAAAACTATTGTTGGCTGAAAACGTTGTGTTTCAAGATTTAAATTATTTACAATATTATGTGCAACAACATCTTTAATAATAGATTGATTCCAACACCCCATTGAGGTCTGGATAATAAATCTCTTATATTGATTTATATCATCATTATGCAACAATGCATAATTAAAATATTTTTTACCATATTCTTTTCTTGCATATAATCTAAGTGATTTTTGTGCTGCTTGTCTTGTTTTTCCACCATGAATTCTGACTCCAGCGTCTTGTGAAAATTGAAGAAGACCATCTTCATCAAAGTATTCTACATGAACAGGTCTTTCCGACAAACGCCCTTTTTGAAAATAGTTTCCTGTCCAATTTGGATTGTGTTCATCAAAATATATCCCTGGGACATAAATGCCACTATCTGAACTAAAAAAATTTAATTCTTCTGTAACTATAGAAATAATAGGCAGATTATATTTGTTTTCAATATTATTGTCTACGAAGTAAGTTTGAGTATACACTTTACTGGATGGCTCCCCATTACTATAGCTAATACATCTAATAATATTCGATTTATTGATTGTTGTCGAAGCTGGCTCCCATGCTGGATAATCGATTAGCGATTGATTCGGGCTAGTTGGGAATTCCGAAACATAATTCTCATCCAAATTTTTATTATAAATAAAAATAGAATCTTCAAATAAATTAGAATTTGGATTAGGAAGGCTTCCATCTAATGAATAATAGATAGTATCACCTAAAAAAGATTGAATATGTAAATTAAAAGCTTGACTGTAAAATCCCGATCTTGTAGAAAAAACAAGTTGATTAGTATTGTTGTTTAATAAATTAGGTGTGCAAACATCTAAGTGAAGAACATTGGTTGACCCGTCAGGAAGTCTGCCATAACTTTCGTCTTCTTCTAAAATTACGGGCAAAATATAATCAATTATAGTTTCCTCACTGTTTGATAAATATATAAATTCTCCAGCTGAGGATAACTTGAAATTAGTATGCAGTTCATCGCTTGCATTGAGATTCTTTCCAGATGCAAAGATAATTAGCGTGCCTTGTGCAGAAATATGTATGTTTGGAAAGGTCCATTTATTTAAGATGTTGGCATCATCCGATAAAGTATAGTTATTTAAGTTAATACTATCATTAGTAGGATTATATAATTCAATCCAATCAGAAGGTTCACCATCTTTATCTAAAACACAAGAGTTATTGTTCGACATGATTTCATTAATAACCAACCCTTGTGTGTAAGATATATTTATAATAAATAAATAAAAGAAAATAAAGTATCGAAACATTTAGTATTGTATAATTTTCAAATTATTTTTTTTGATTATCGATACATTCTCTCCAATTATTTAATTTATGTTTATATTCAATATATGATGGTTTTTGTTTGTACTCTTCGTGATTTAGCCCTTCTTCTCGAAAAGGTTTCTCAGGCTTATCTCCACAGTCCCCCCAAGAAAATCTCTTTTTTGTTAAGCTTGAGCAATTATTCCAAACTTTTAAATTTTGTTTATATTCAATATATGATTGTGTTTGTTTATATTCATCGTGATTAACCCCTTTTTTCCTTAAAGGTTTTTCAGGTTTCTCTCCACAGATTTTTTTTATTTCAGTTAATATTACTTCAAAATCCTTATCCATGGTTGCTTCATTTCTTTTAGAAATTCCTTGTGGACTCATACAGTTTTTCCATTCTTTTAAAACTTTTTTATACTCTATGTATAACTCAGTTTTAATATAATCATCATGCTTTTGTCTCTTTTTCTTAACAGGTTTCTCGGGTTTGTCTCCACAAGGATTGGAAATTTTTTCTTTAAACTTTTCTACCGTAGCTTCCATTTTTTGTTTATTTAAATTGTCCTCATCTCTATTAGAGATAGCAAGTGGACTCATGCATGTTTTCCAAATTTTCAAATCTTGTTTATAATTAATATATACTTCAGATTCTTTATATTCTTTTTTTGTTTGATTTTCTAATTGCAGAGGTTTAATAGGCCTTTCACCGCAATAATTGTTCTGCGTAAGGCAAATAAAGGGAATAATAAAAAGCAGTAGTATTTTTTTCATTTTAATTAATTTTTTGACGATTTTTTGGTTTTTAGATTATTGTAAACTTCCATGAAAAATTGATATTGTTCTTCATTAATCATCCACCCATTTGTGTAGTTATCAATCATTCGATTAGAATATTTTTGTGTATCGTCAAATGACATTATTACCCGAAAATAATATGAGTATTCGGGGTGCCAGTTTGCATCAGATTTTTTCTTAGTTACAAACATTAAAAAATTCCTTCTATTTTTATTTGACCCACTATTCCCAATATATGTTTCATATACTTTTTCTCCACTTTTTAAAGGATTTTCTTTTAGAGCTTTAGTAAGACCTTCATAGCTCAAGTGATATCCCCATATAGCTGGAACGACACTGTCTCCACCCTCGGCAAGATGCTGTCGATCATGATATGAACTAACTTGAACGGAATCTGCATGAAAGTCTGTTGCCAGGAAGTACCCCCAATGTTTTGAGCTCCAACCATATTCGTCCATAAACGTTCTGCCGATTTCAATCACATTATAAGGAAAAGTATAAACATCAGCATATGAATTGTTGGGATTTAAGGTTGCTTTTTCTTCCTTAGTTAAGGATTCTGCACCAGATTCATTTATTTTATCTAGGATGGGAATAAATGACTCGATTATTTTTAGACCATCGTTAAGATTTTTAGGGTTAGTGAATTCCAATCCTTGTAAATAACTAAAATCAAATTCTACTCTAGGGTTTTTTTCATAATGAAATACTAAAATGTCAATTTTGTCATTATCACTTAAGCTATTATAACCATTGTTTTTCATTTTTTGCAAAATTTCTTTTGCAGAGTTTCTTTCATCAATATTTTCTTTGCGACGGTCAATATGTTCTTTTAATCCTTTTATACTTTCTTTTCGTTCTTTTTTTGAATAGTTTGCATAATAATCCTCTTTATTATTAATTCTTTCAATCTCTTTTTCATTTTCTAAAATTTCATTATTAGTTGATTGAATTTCTTCTTCAATACTATTAATATATGTATCAATATCAATGTTAAATTCTTTCCAATCCTCTGCTTGAATTGTCATCATATGATTAAAGTTAGATGCGCTATATCCATATAAATTTAGTTTTTGATCAAATTTTAAAAAAGCCATGTCACCTATAAAGCCATCTCCACCTGCAGCAGTATATTGTGCTTCAATAGCACCATTCACATCTTGTCCATGGTGATCCCAAGTAGACTTAAATATATTTAATTCATCCGCTATGCCATTATCCATTAAGTCAATCGAATTTTGTTTTCCAATTATTTCTGCAAGTTCTTTTTTGACCCGCACTCTTTTGTCTTCTTCGTTTTCAAAAGAACATGCACTAAATAATAAAGCTATTATTCCGACAAGGATTATTTGTAAAGTATTTTTCATATTATTAAAACTAATTATTAATGCATTCCTGCATCAGATTTATATTTGGTGAAATAAACGATTAAATCAGCATTGGATTTATATTTTGTAAAATAAACTTTCCAATCGGCGTTAGATTTATATTTTGTCCAATACCATATTCCACTATAGGGTTTTGCATCAGACTTATACTTTGTCTCATACACAATCATGTCGGCATCAGATTTATATTTTGTTACATAAATTATTTTATCAGCATCACTTTTATAGTCAGCTAAATAAACTACTTGTGCTTTACTTGTTTTAAAGAAGAGAGAGAAGACAATTAATAGAAATAATTTTTTCATCATACTTTGCTTAAAGATACATAAAAATATTTGGGTTTTATAACTTGCTCATTTTCTTGTGAATTTTAGCGAATTAAGTTGAGTAGAATTGTGAGACGTTAATTTTTTTTTAATTTATTAATCTGATTTGCTATTTCACTGTCTTCTATTCTTGAAAATAATAATGATGGCTTTTGTATTTGGTGACCAGGATTTAGATTATCTGCTTTCCCAGCATATTCCCAGTCGTTAAAATGAATATTTAACATATTTTTTATTTTTTGTGAAGTAAAAGGGATAAATGGTTCCGAGACAATAGCTAAAGTTGTTATTAATTGAATGGAAATATTTAAAATGGTTTCTGTTCGATTTTTACCCTCATCTTCTTTAAATAATTTCCATGGCTCAGTGTCTGCCAAGTATTTATTTCCTAATCTAGCTAAATCCATAACTCCTTGTAAAGCAAAACGAAACTTATAGTTTTCGATCAAATTTCCAATTTCTTTGGGTTTAGACTTTAATTCACTAATTAAATCAAGATCAATTTTTTCTATTGTATTTTTTTGAGGAATACAGCCACCCCAGTACTTATGACATAGTACAAATACACGATTGATAAAGTTTCCTAGAATTGCCACAAGTTCATTATTGTTTCTAGCTTGAAAATCAGACCAAGTAAAATCATTGTCTTTGTTTTCGGGCGCATTAATACATAACACGTATCTTAAGACATCTTGTTTGTCAGGAAAATCGATTAAATATTCATGTAGCCAAACAGCCCAATTTCGAGATGTTGATATTTTTTTCCCTTCAAGGTTTAAGAATTCATTAGCAGGAACATTATAAGGTAAAATATAATCACCATGTGCTTTTAGCATAGCTGGAAAAATAATACAATGAAACACAATGTTATCTTTACCAATGAAATGAATTAATTTTGTGTTTTCGTCACACCAATATGGTTCCCATTTATTCCCCTTTTTATTAGCCCAAGCTTGAGTTGCAGAAATATATCCTATTGGAGCATCAAACCATACATATAATACCTTGCCGTCTGCCTCTTTTATGGGGATTTTAACTCCCCAATCCAAGTCTCTAGTAACAGCTCTTGGTTGTAATCCTGAACTTAACCAAGATTGACATTGCCCCAACACATTTTGTTTCCATTCTTTTTTATCTAGATTAGAAATCCAGTTTTTGAGCCAAGATTCGTGTTTATCTAAAGGCAAATACCAGTGTTTTGTCTTTTTTTTGGTTAAGGCCCCTCCACTCAACATAGAAGCCGGATTTTTTAGCTGAGAAGGTGTTAGACTAGAACCGCATTTTTCACATTGATCACCATAAGCATTTTCGTAACCACATATTGGACAAGTCCCTTTAATATATCTGTCTGCTAAGAAAGTGTTTTCAGATTTGTCATAATATTCTTCAGATATCTTTTCTATAAAATCACCATTTTCATATAATTTTTTAAAAAAATCTGATGCTATTTTATGATGTAATTTATTTGATGTGCGATCATAAACATCAAAAGATATCCCAAAATTTAAAAATGCTTTTTCGATTATTTTGTGATATTTGTCAATTACTTCTTTTGGAGTTATATTGTTTTTTTTTGCTTTGATTGTAATCGGCACACCATGCTCGTCAGAACCACAAACATATAAAACATCAGCCCCAATACTGCGTTTATATCTCGCAAAAATATCAGCAGGAATATATACTCCAGCTAAATGTCCTATATGAATAGGACCATTCGCATAGGGTAATGCAGCTGTAATAGTAAACCTAGAAGAGTCGCTCATAGTTTTTTGTATATTGTGTAAAAGTATATTAAAGGAATCAAAATGCCAATAAATAATATTAATTCTCTGACTCCACCCTTTTTAAAAAAGGGTGATGTAGTTGAAATTATTGCTTCTTCAAAATTTGTCAATAAGAATGATGTTAATTTGGCTATTCAATCAATTGAAGCTGCTGGATTTAATGTTAGAATAAATAGTTCACTTTTTAACAAATTAGATGTTTTTTCAGGCTCTTTTCATAATAGAATAACTATCCTACAAGAATCGCTAGACAATATAATATCTAAAGCTCTTTTATTTGCTAGGGGGGGGTATGGCTTCATACATCTTATTGATCATATTGACTTTTCAAAATTTATTAAGAATCCTAAATGGATTATTGGCTTTAGTGATATGACTATTTTACTCACCCACTTACAATTAAATTATCAAATACAATCTATTCATGGACCTATGGCATATAATTTTTTAACTACTGACCTTTGGTCAAGAACACAATTGTTTTCTTTGTTAACAGGGAATTTAGAAGAGGTGAAATTTGACTCATTCCCTTTGAATAAGTATGGTGTTTCGGAAGGGGTTATTTTAGGCGGTAATTTATCTATTTTATCTAGTTTGGTTGGCTCTTCTTCTTTGCCATCTAACCTGGATAAATACATTTTATTTATTGAAGAGATAGATGAGTATTTATATCATGTAGAAAGAATGCTTTATACTTTAGATAGGGCGGGAGTGTTACATAATTTAAAAGGATTAATTATTGGTGGGATGACAAATACTTTAGATAATGAAATCCCTTTTGGGAAGACAGTAAGTGAATTAATTTATGATGTTACAAAAAAATATAATTATCCAATTTGTTTTAATTTTCCTGCAGGCCATGATTATCAAAACACTCCATTTATAATTGGCGCCAAAATCCAGATGGATATTAATAGTCATTTTTCAATTATTAAATATATAAAATGAGAAAATCACATAAAGAATTAATTAGGATAAACAGATTTATTGCAATGTGTGGAGTGTGTTCAAGAAGGAAGGCGGATAATTTAATTAACGATGGTAAGATATCAGTGAATAATACGATTGTTCATGAAGTTGGTGTTAAAGTTTCAGTTGAAGATGTAGTATGTTTTAATGGTAAACAAATCTTTCCTGAAAAAAAACGATATATTATTTTAAATAAACCATCGGGCTATATTACCACAACTAATGATGAAAAAGGAAGAAAAACAGTGATGTTATTAATTCAGGATTCTTTTAAAGAAAGACTTGTCCCGGTGGGAAGATTAGATAAAGAAACTACAGGACTATTACTGTTTACTAATGATGGAATCTTGGCAAAAAAAATGATGCATCCAAAATATCTGGTAAAGAAAGTCTATGATGTATGTTTGAATCGAAATGTGTTAGAAAAAGATATTGAATCTATTCGGCAGGGGATCGTTTTAGAAGATGGGTTAGTACATGTTGACAAAATTGAATACATTAATAATTCAAGCAAAAATGTAAGAATTAAAATCCATGTAGGTAAAAATAGAATTGTGAGACGTATTTTCGAATTTTTTAACTACAGAGTTTTAAAATTAGATAGGATAGCATATGCTTCATTAACAAAAAAAAAATTATCTACAGGAAAATGGAGGGTGTTGACTAAAAGTGAATTAATCCATTTGCATAGAAATAATTAGTTCATTTTAGTAATTTCGTGTATAATGAAATTTAAGTTTAATAATATCATTTTTAAAATTTTAGTTGTACTTGCCTTGAGTATTGTTGGTGTTACGTTGTGGTATACTAATAATCTTGCGAATAAGTTTAAGGAAGAAGAGAAAAAAAAAGTTGCTTTATGGGCTAAAGCCACAAAGATTTTGTCAAATATTAATGATGTAAATGATGATATAGGATTTGTCTTCGAAGTAGTTAATAATAATACAACGGTTCCAGTTATTCAAGTTAATGAAGATGGTGAAATTATAGCTCATAGAAATATTAAAAATGCAACTTCGGATATTGCATTAAAAGAAGAAATTGAATCAATGAAGAGGAAATATCCACCTATTGAAATAGAGTTGGTAGATGGAAAAAAAGAATATATTTATTATAAAGATTCTAAATTACTTCAAAACTTAAAATACTTTCCTGTTTTCATGTTATCTATTATTGGTGCATTTATGCTTATTGTGTATTTTGCCTTTAGCAATGCTCGAATTGCACAACAGAATAAGGTTTGGACGGGGATGGCTAAAGAAACAGCACATCAAATAGGGACCCCTTTGTCGTCTTTAATGGGGTGGGTAGCATACTTAAAAGAAAACATGCAAAATCAGTCAATAACACAAGAAATTGAAAAAGACATTAATAGATTATCTGTAATTGCATCTCGATTTTCTAAGATTGGGTCTTTGCCAAAATTAGAATATGTGAATATAATTCCGATTCTAGAAGGATCAATTCGCTATATGAAGCAAAGAGCTTCCTCTAAGATCTTATTTGAATTGATTTCGAAAAAAAATGTTATAAATACAAAAATTAATAAAGATCTTTTTGAGTGGGTGATAGAAAATATTATTAAAAATTCCATAGATGCTATAAATGAAAAAGGCAAGGTAGTAATAACAGTGAAAGATGATGATAAACATATTTTTATAGACATTGCTGATAACGGGAGAGGTGTTTCAAAATCTTTTTTTCATGCAATTTTTGAGCCAGGTTTCACTTCTAAAAAAAGAGGGTGGGGATTGGGATTGTCACTTGTTAAGAGAATTATTAAAGATTACCACCAGGGTCGTATAGATTTAATAAAATCTACTCCTTATCAAGAAACACTTTTTCGCATAGTATTAAAGAAATAATTATGGCAGGAATATATATTCATGTTCCATTTTGTACACAAGCTTGTTATTATTGTGACTTTCACTTTTCAACATCATTAAAATTGAAACAAAGAGTTATATCTGCGATGAAAAAAGAAATTGTTCAACAAAAAAAGTATTTGGATAATTTGGAGGTTAAAACAATTTATTTTGGAGGCGGGACCCCATCTTTAATTGAATCAGACGCAATAGACGATATTTATAGCACAGTACAACGTAACTTTATTCTTTCAGATGTTATTGAGCTTACAATAGAAGCAAACCCTGAAGATATTACAGAATCTTTAGTGTCAAGTTGGGAGAAAATCGGGATTAATAGAGTTAGTTTGGGTATTCAAGCTTTTAAAGACCAACATTTAAAATATATGAATAGAGTTCACAATAGCAATCAAGCTTTTCATGCTTTAGAGTTATTGACAAAATCCAAAATAAAAAATTTAAATATTGATTTAATTTATGGTTTCCCTAATTTAAGTGATTTTGACTGGGAAGCAAGCTTAGATGTGATTTTAAAATTTGAGCCCCAACATATATCATGTTATTCCTTGACTGTTGAAAAGCAAACTCCACTATTTCAATTTATTAACAAGGGAACTTACTCTAAATTAAACCCAGAACAAGCAAATAGGCAGTTCTTGATTGCAAGAAAAAAACTGATAAATGCTGGATATAGTCATTATGAAATCTCGAATTTTTCTAAAGATGGATGTTTTTCTTTACATAACACAAATTATTGGAATAAAACACATTATTTAGGAATTGGTCCGTCTGCACACTCATTTAATGGTACAACTCGCCAATGGAATATTAATAATAATTTTAAATATTGTAATGCTGTTGAAAATAACATGCAACATTATGAGGTTGAAAAGTTAAATAGGAAAAATATCATTAATGAATATATTTTAACCATGCTAAGAACATCACGTGGAATAAAACAGGATTGGATTTCTTCTAAAATGACAGAATCAGAATATCAAAAATTTAATAAGCAAATAGAAAAATTTATAGACTTGGGTTTAATTCAGAAAAATGACAATAGTCTTTCTTGCACAGAATCAGGAATGTTAATCATAGATAGTATTTCATCAGATTTATTTTTAATTTAACGTTAAATATGCGGGTAAATATTACATATAACAAACAAAAGTATGTTGCAAATTTGACTAATCCATTAGACATATCTATTCCAATAGCACAAAATGGAGTAAATGCTTGGGGGGTAGATAATATGCAGATAAATCCTGTTAATTCAGGGGAGTGGATTGGGGATGTGGAGATGGGGTCACCAGTAAATTTCAATAATATATTTTTCAATCCTCATGCTCATACGACACACACGGAATGTCTTGGTCATATTAGTCCCGAAAAAGAATCATTAAATCAAGAATTATTAACATTTTTTTTTATTTCAGACTTAATTTCTATTGCTCCTAAAAAAGTTAACAATGATTTTATTATTACTAAGAATTTGATAAAAAAAATGATTAGTAAAGAGGACAATATAGAGGCATTAATAATAAGAACAATCCCTAATAGTAAGAGTAAAATACATAAAAACTATTCAAACACAAACCCCCCGTATTTATCAGAGGAGGCAGCCAGGTATCTGGTTTCAATAGGGGTTCGACATTTGTTAATTGATTTGCCCTCAATTGATAAAGAAGATGATCATGGAGCTTTAATTGCCCATAAAACATTCTGGCAATTTCCTGAAAACAAAAGGCACGGTTGCACTATTACAGAATTTATATATGTTCCGAATAATATAAAAGATGGAAAATATTTACTAAATCTTCAATTTATTCCGTTTAAAAATGATGCTTCCCCTAGTCGACCAGTATTATTTAAATTAGAAGTTAAATAATGATGTCATGAGTGCCGGTGTTAAATATTATAATGATTTATGTAATTATTCTCGCATTAAAACTCGAGAGGTAATGGTAGGAAATGTAGGTGTTGGTGGTTCAAATCCAATTAGGGTTCAATCTATGACAACCACTGATACGATGGATACAGATGGGTCTGTTAAACAGTCAATAAAGATGATAAAAGCAGGATGTGAGCTAGTTAGGTTGACCGCCCCCAGTATTAGAGATGCAAGAAATTTATTGGAAATAAAAAATCAGTTAATAAAAAAAGGATATAATACTCCATTAATTGCGGATATTCACTTTACTCCGAATGCTGCAATAGAAGCAGCAAAAATTGTTGAAAAAGTTAGAATCAATCCAGGTAATTATACAGATAAAAAAAAATTTCAAATCAAAACATATTCAAAACACCAATATCAAGATGAATTAAAGAGAATTGAGGAGAAGTTGGTTCCACTAATTGAGGTATGTAAAAGTCATAATACGGCCATGAGAATAGGCACTAATCATGGCTCATTGTCGGATAGGATTATGAGTCAATATGGAGACACACCGCTTGGCATGGTGGAGTCAGCATTAGAGTTTGTTAGGATTTGCGAGAAGCATAATTACAAACAAATTATTCTTTCGATGAAGGCAAGTAATCCTATTGTGATGATACACGCATATCGTTTGTTGGTTGCTAATATGAAGCAAGAAGGCATGAATTATCCTTTGCATTTAGGAGTCACAGAAGCTGGGGAGGGCAATGATGGAAGAATAAAGTCTGCGATAGGCATAGGTTCATTATTGATGGATGGAATTGGTGACACTATTAGAGTGTCTTTAACAGAATCCCCTGAACATGAGATTCCAATCGCACAATCATTAGTTGATTATGTTGAAAAAAAAAAGAACCACCAGAAGATAGTTAATCCTCTAAAAAATCCTATTAATTCATTTGTATATACAAAGCGAAATACAAAACAAATCATGAATATAGGTGGTAAAAGTAAGCCGGTGGTATTTTCAAACTTATGTTTTGAAAAGCATATTAATAAACAATCTTTATTTAAGTTGGGCTATAGATATTCGGACCAATTAGATAAATGGACAATTAGCGATACAGCTTCAGATTATTTATTTCTTGGCGATAATGATATTGATTTTAATATACCGGGTTCTCTTGGCTTAATTTATAATTACAAAACATGGAAGAAGCATAAAAAAGGTTATCCATTGTTGTCTTCGGCAGAGTATTTGGATAGTGTTTCGCTTTCAAAAAAATTAAATATTATTGATTTATTCACAAATGACTTCACAGATAAGCTAATGAATAAATTAAAAGATGATGGTACTGCGGTATTATTAATTGAGTCAGACAATATAAATAGTCTGGCAGATTATCGCAGGCTATTTATTCAATTAATGAGTAATGATATTGTAAATCCAGTGCTTATTAGGCAATCATATAATAGTGATTCAAGAATGGAAATTCAATTAGAAGCATCTGTTGATATTGGTCCTCTTTTATTAGATGGGCTAGGTGATGGACTTTTGATTATTGCTAAAAATTATAGTAATGTTCAAGACATAAATGAAATTGGGTTTAATATTTTACAAGCTACTCGAACAAGAATTTCAAAAACAGAATATATTTCTTGTCCATCATGCGGAAGAACGCTATTTAATTTAGAAGAAACTACCGCTAAGATTAGATTAGCAACTGGCCATCTTAAGGGTTTAAAAATTGGAGTAATGGGTTGCATTGTAAATGGTCCAGGTGAAATGGCTGATGCAGATTATGGGTATGTAGGCACAGGCCTGAATAAAGTAAGTTTGTATAAACAAAAAGAATTAGTAAAAAGAAATATTTCTTCTAAGAAAGCATTGGATGAATTAATTCAGTTAATAAGAGAAAATGGTGATTGGGTTGACCCTTAAAACTTAAACGTAAGGGCTTCTATAGAGTCAATGTCTAAATATTCATTTGGATAGTTGATGGTTGATAATTTTTCCAGCCATATTTGTTTACTATTTTCAAATTCTACTCGTTTAGATTTATTAACTGGAGTGGCTTCAGGTAATTTTGTTTTAAATGGATCCACTTGTTTACCATTTTTCCAAAATCTATAACAAACATGTGGTCCTGTCGCTTGCCCAGATCTACCAACATATCCAATTATATCTACCCCTTGTCTCACTTTTTTGCCTTTTTTTATCCCGTTTTTAGCCCAAAGTTTTTTACTTGATTTATCCATATGAAGATATTGGGTTGTGTAAGTTGAATTGTGTCGGACTTTCACATAATATCCATTATATTTTGTGTAAGAAGCTTCAATAATTTGGCCGTCAGCGGTACTGTATATTGGGGTCCCAATTGGTGCTGCAAAATCAGTTCCAAAATGTCCTTTCCACCTGCCTGTGACGGGATGTTTTCGTTTATTTGTGAATCTTGAAGAAATTCGTGTAAATGAAACAGGTGCTTTTAAAAAAAATTTTCTCAAGTTGTTCCCATTTTCATCAAAATAATCTTCAAACCCCCCTAATTCATTAAAGGCAATTGCATAGTAATCCTCATTGCCACTATGAAATAATGCAGCATGTACTTTCCCTACACCAATAAATTCACCATCTACATATTTTGCATCATAAATGACTTTAAACTTATCACCACTATTTAATCTAAAAAAATCTATTGTCCATGGATAAATTTCATCTGCTAAAATATTAACCAATTTCGCAGAAAGATTACTTTCTTCCATTGCAAACCATAGTGAAGAGTTAATCACTCCTGAGCCAGTTTTTTCTTTAATTGTCACTTCTTTTTTATCCAAATAAACCTGAATGCTATCTTCTAGTTTGGCAACTAGAAAATCAACTTTATTAATTTCATAGATGAAATAATTAGGTTTAGTAGTGATAGAATCTTTAAACATTAGCGAATATTCACCCCCTGCTTTAACATCTCTTAAGTCAAATACTTTTTTTGATAATCGGGCAACCTTATCAATATCAACAAAACTAACATTGTGTTGGTTTAAAATTTCACCAACATTCTGCCCATTTCTAACAGTTTCATTTTTTATTTGAAAGCCATTGATTGGAATATTATATAAGTATTGTTCGGTATTTTTTATTATTTCTACTGTCGGGTCTTTTGGGTCGGTTTGACAGCCATTGAATATTAACATAAGTATGACAAAATAAATTATTCGCATTTATTTAAGCATTGATTTTACCCAATTCTTACCCCAATTTTCTTTCTCTTTTTTACTCCACAACTCTGGGAAAAAAATTATTTTTTGAAATTTTGGAGGAAGGAAGTTTTCCCAATTTGTTCCCCCTGTTGCAGCAGTACTGTTGTTTTTGTTTTTGAGATATTTTACGGCCGATTTATAATGAGCCAATTTCCAATTCACATTAATATTTATATCATATTCTTTTAGCAGTTTGATAAGCGTTTTGTTTTTTTTGTCTTTTGGACTCATAGAGTTATATTTTGCCCAAATGTTCCCCCCTTTCATTTTATTAGCTAATTTCATTAATCTTTCATCATATTTTCGTTCAAACTGTTTTAGTGTGTATGTTTTTTTCTTGGTTTTTAAATCCATTGCTCCATGTTTCCAGTATAAATTATTATACATGGTTTTTAAGTTTTTAGATGATGTTTGTAGTTCATGTGGGTTTAATTGTGACAGATTTGTAGACCGTAGTTCAATCATTCTATATTGGACGCTTTGGAATCCGCTACTTGGAAGTAGAGCCATTCGGAATTTCAAGAATTGTTTCTTTTCCATCCCCTTTATCATAATTTCAAATGAGTCAATTAGATTGTTCAGATATCTATTTATTCTCTCCATTTTTTCAATAAATAAATCTATTCCTAATGTTTTGTTCCAGCCTAAATCTTCTCCTGTTTCAATTACATTTCTACCATTTTTATTAATGTGTTCTATTTCTATCAGTGATAATTTAAAATATAGTTCGGTGATTTGATGATAAATAATAAAAATCTGTTCATCAGGGAAATCAGTTTTTGGAGTTTGTAAAGAAAGGAGGGTGTCTAAATGAATATAGTTCCAATATCCAATATAATCCGCATATAATAATCCATCTAGATATGAAGACAAGTCTTGTCCTGTTGAAGAGTACTTCTTGGATAATTGTTTTATCTTTTCTATTAAATTTTCTTCATTCATTATTTTATCAAATCATAATGAGGTACTAAATATAAAGAATTAATTATTCTTTTAAATCAAAAATTGTTTTTTCATACCTTGCTAATGTTACATAAACAGATCCAACTAAAACGGGAATTTCAAGTTTTACTGGTATGTGCATGTTGTCTGCTGTTACCCAAACAAATGCACCATATTTACTTTTAAACATTCGTCCCTTTTCTAATAAAGGCGCACACTTGATAGTTTTTATTTTACCAAATCTTGTTTCAACTATTTCTTCACCCATGTTTATAAAATGAGAATTAAATACTTCATTATTATAGTAATATGAAAAAAAAATGGTGTCACTTTTGAGGAGTTTTTGGTGGTCCATTGTACGAAGTTTATAGAATGCGCCTAAAATATCATTCGCATTTATTTTTTTTTTTGTTTTTGTTAGATTTTCAACCTCTCCATTATTCTTTTTTTCACTTATCTTAATAACACATTCTTGATTTTTTTTTGTGGAGTATAATGTGTGGTTTTTGTTATAGTACTTGCCCTCAATTATTTCCATTTTAGATTCAATGGTATTTAGTGTGTGTGTTGTAACAATGGATGTATAGGAATGTTTTATTTTCATGAATAAACTAAAAACCTTTGTTGTACGGCCATGTCCATGGATTCGGTGGATAGCCAGATTTTCACTTGTAATAGAGTCTTTTAAATTAAAATAAGCATAGCCTGCTAATAATACCCCCTTTTTTTTATTAGTTGCCCCATAGGATATTTTGTATTTTAGACTTTCACCATCTAAAAAGGTTATATTTTCCGTATTTTCATTGTTTTTTTGATTAAAAATTGAAAAAAAGAGTGTTTTTGATTGAAAAAGTTGAAAAAAAAGCAATAAAATTGTAAAAAAAATTAATTTTTTATTCAATTTTTTTATTCTTTTTTCTTTCATTTTTAATGTTTTTTTGTGGTTTTTTATCGTTTTTTATGACATTTTTAATATTTTTTGTGGTTTTTGTGGTTTTTTAGAGCGTTATTAATTATAAAACAATATTTATAATTTTATTAGGAACAATAATTATTTTTTTAAATGAATCATCTATTAGATAATTATTTGTTTTTGGGTGTTGCATGACGTGTTTTTCGATTTCTTGTTTTGATAAATCAGCCGGAAGCTCTAATATGAATCGCATTTTTCCATTAAAAGCTACAGGATACTTTACATTTTCTTGCTTTAAATATTTTTCCTCTAATTTTGGCCATGTGGCATTATTAATTGAGTCTGAATTTCCCAAAGCACACCAGATTTCTTCAGACATATATGGTGCATACGGAGAAAGTAGAATTAAAAAGGCTTCAATAATTTCTTTTTTATTACATTTTAAATCTGTTAATTCATTTACACAAATCATTAGAGTACTTACTACAGTATTAAAAGAAAATCGTTCTAAATCATCCGTTGTTTTTTTAATGCATTTATGTAGAGTTCTATATTCTTTTTCTGATGGCTTTTCTTGTGAAATATTAAAATTATTTTCGTCATCATGAGTCAGTCTCCAGAATTTTTTCAAAAAACTATGTACCCCACTAATACCTTTTGTGTCCCAAGGTTTTGATTGCTCTAAAGGTCCTAAAAACATTTCATACATTCTTAATGTATCCGCGCCAAATTGATTAATGAGTTCATCGGGCGTTTGTGTATTATATTTTGATTTAGACATTTTTTCTACTTCAAAACCACATAGATAATTTCCTTTTGTATTTAAAATAAATTTTGCGTTTTGAAATTCAGGTCTCCAATTTTTAAAATCTTCTATGTTTAGAATGTCATTATTAACATAGTTAATATCAACATGTAATTTAGTAACTTCATAATTATTTTTTTGTTCGGCACTGACAAATGTATTAGTCCCGTTAATTCGATAGACAAAACTAGAACGGCCTAAAATCATACCTTGGTTAATTAATTTTTTAAAAGGTTCTTGAAATGGTATAAAGCCTCGATCAAATAAAAATTTTGTCCAGAAACGAGAATATAATAAATGTCCTACTGCATGTTCAGCTCCTCCTATATATAAATCAACTTGCCCCCAGTATTGGACTTTTTCTTTTGCCACAAATTCCTTATTATTTTTAGGGTCCATAAATCTTAGAAAATACCATGATGAACCAGCCCACCCAGGCATAGTATTATATTCCATTCTGTGACCTTTAAAAATATTCCAATCTTTCTTTTTTGCTCTTGCTAGTGGTGGATCTCCTTTTTTAGTCGGCAAGTATTTATCAACTAAAGGTAATTCTACACAATCTACATCTTCTAATAAATAAGGCGTTTCATTTTTATAAAAAATAGGGAAAGGTTCCCCCCAATATCTCTGCCGACTAAATATGGCATTTCGAAGTTTATAATTAATTTTTTCTTGACCAAGACCTTGTTTGGTGATTTCTAAAATAGACTTCAAAATAGCATCATTTATACTTAGGCCATTTAAGAAATTAGAGTTTTCAATGACACAATCTTTATCTATATGTGCTTTTTTACTAACATCGATATTCCTAAAAATATTAGGAATTTCTAAATTAAATTTTTGTGCAAAATCCCAATCTCTTTGATCCCCGCAGGGCACGGCCATAATAGCTCCAGAACCATAAGATGCTAAAACATAATCTGCAATCCAAATAGGAATTTTTTCTTTTTTAAAAGGATGAATAGCGTATGATCCTGTAAAAACTCCACTAATGTTTTTTATATTAGTTTGTCGCTCTCTTTCAGATTTTAATGCAGATTTTTTACAATAATCTGACACTATTTTTTTTTGCTTTTTTGTTGACAATGTGCTGATTAAAGGATGTTCTGGAGAAATTACAATAAATGAAGTACCGTAAATTGTATCAGGTCTTGTAGTAAAAATTTCAATATAATTAGACTTGTTGTGTATGTCAAAACGAATTAAAGCCCCTTTTGATTTTCCAATCCAATTTTTTTGCATTTCTTTTATAGAATCACTCCATTCTATATTGTTTAATCCATTTAATAGTCTTTCAGCATATGCTGTGATTCGCAAAGACCATTGTTTCATTTTTTTTTGCTCTACAGGGAATCCCCCTCTTTCAGAAAGGCCATCTTTTATTTCGTCATTTGCCAATACAGTTCCTAATTCTGGACACCAATTTACCCACGTTTCTGATAAATATGCTAAACGGTATCTTAATAACATAGCTTGTTGTTGTTCCTCCCCCCAATTACTCCATTCTTTAGCTGTAAATAATGGAGTCTTTTCGTCACATGGAGATTTTACCATACGATTGCCATTTCTTTTAAATTCTGCAATTAGCTCTGATATAGGAAGAGCTTTGTCGTCTATATTACAATAATAAGAGTCGAATAATTGTTTAAAAATCCATTGAGTCCATTTATAATATGACGGTTGAGAAGTACGAATTTCTCTGGTCCAATCAAATGAAAACCCAATTTTATCTAATTGTTCTCTATAGCGAG
>PAMG01000034.1 GCA_002707245.1 Flavobacteriales bacterium | reverse complement strand
ATTTTTATTCAAAAATTCTAATTCATCATAAATAACTTTAAATGTCTGTCCATTATCATGGCCTTTTAAATTAGCTTCAATCAAATTATATTTTAATTTTCTCCACTTATTACCTGAAATAATATCATGGATCAAATCATCTCGTTTAATGAAAACTCTAACTGATTTTTTCTGTAGAAAATCACTATTTATCTTGGTAATAGAAGTTGGAATATTTAAATTAAGCATATCTTTATAAAAAAGATTAAGATAATTAAAAAACAATATTATTGAAACAAGTACTATATAAAATACTATCACTTTCATTTCTTTTATTATTTACATTTAGTTGTACAAAAGAAGCTTGTTTAAATTGCACCACTTACAACATGTTCGATTTTGATGGACAACTAGAAGACTATACCGGAGAATTAAAAGTTTGTGAAAATGATGACATGTGGGATGATATTGTTTGGGGAGAATATGACCATAATGATGCAGGGGATTTCTCTTTTATTGACTTAGACATATACACATTGGGATATAGAATCATTGAAAACAATGACATTGACAATGATGGTATATTAAATCAAAATGATAATGATATTGATAATGACGGTATTAGTAATTATAATGACTCTACACCTTATGGAACTGATGACAATTCAATGATAGAATTAATTATATGTCTCGACCATGAATAAACCCTGGCCTCTAAATAAATTAAAACCTGAAGAATTTTACTTTTCTAAAGAAGGATATATAATCTTTACAGAAAAGTATCATCTAAACAGAGGGTATTGTTGTAAATCTAACTGCAAACATTGTCCATATATAAAGAAAAATACATGAAAAAATCATTTTTTTTAAAAACTATAAAAGCAGGCATTCCTAATAAATTGCCAAAAAAAAAGAAATATGATGCTACGCTAAATCACGCACCTTTCAAAAACTATAGACTTACTAAATCTGAAAAAGAATTAGCTATAAAAAATGCCTTAAGATACTTTCCAAAACATCAACATAAAATTTTAATAGAAGATTTCCAAGATGAATTAAAAAAGTTTGGCAAAATTTATATGTATCGTTTTAAACCAGATTATAGAATTACAGGGCGTAGTATTAATGACTTTCCACATCACTCAAAACAAGCTGCTAGTATTATGGTAATGATTAGCAACAACTTAGATAATGCTGTTGCACAACATCCAGATGAATTAATCACATACGGAGGAAATGGGTCTGTCTTTCAAAATTGGGCTCAATATTTATTAACAATGAAATATCTTTCCGAGATGACAGAAAAACAAACTTTAGTTTTGTATTCAGGGCATCCACTAGGGCTTTTTCCCTCTGATAAAAATGCACCCAGGGTTGTTGTCACAAATGGCATGATGATTCCTAATTATTCAAAAGATTATGATTTAGAGAAATTTAACATCCTCGGAGTAACTCAATATGGACAGATGACTGCTGGATCATTTATGTATATCGGTCCACAAGGAATTGTACATGGAACAACTATTACTATTTTAAATGCTAGTAGATTACTGCAAAATAATACACAAGAAATCAAATTATTTGTATCATCAGGTTTAGGGGGAATGAGTGGAGCACAACCTAAAGCAGCAAAAATAGCTAGAACAATTAGTGTTACGGCAGAAGTTAATAAAAAAGCGATTGAAAAACGATTTTCTCAAGGATGGATTGATGAGATTATAAGTAATTTAAACACATTAGTGAAAAAAATAAAAAAAGCTAAACAAGAAAAAGACCCAAGAGCTTTTGGTTTTCATGGAAATATAATTGATGTATGGCATAAATTATATGAAGAAAATATTTTTGTAGATATTGGATCTGACCAGAGTTCTTTACACAATCCTTTTAGAGGCGGATATTATCCCAATAAAATATCATTTCAGGAATCTAGCCAATTAATAAAAAAAGATCCAGTAAAGTTTAAAAAATTAGTACAATCCTCCCTAAGAGATCATGTTGATATCATTAACAAGCACACAAAAAGAGGAACGTACTTTTTTGATTATGGTAATGCTTTCCTTTTAGAAGCTGGACGAGCAAAAGCAAAAATTTTCAACAAAGACAAAACGTATCGATATCCATCATATGTACAAGATATAATGGGACCTATGTGCTTTGATTACGGATTTGGTCCATTTAGATGGATATGTATGTCAAATAAAGAAAAAGATCTAAAAAAGACTGATAAAATAGCTCAAAAAGTATTAAAAAAGTTAATTAAGAAAGCTCCAAAAGAAGTGAAACAACAAATGCAAGATAATATTGACTGGATAACATCAGCACAAAAAAATAATTTAGTAGTAGGTACTCAATCAAGAATTTTATATGCTGATAGCGATGGAAGAATAGCAATTGCAGAAGCTTTTAATAAAGCAATCAAAAATAAAGAAATTGGTCCCGTGGTAATTGGTCGTGACCATCATGATGTATCTGGAACTGACTCTCCTTACAGAGAAACCTCGAATATCCATGATGGATCACAATTTACTGCAGACATGTCAATTCAAAATGTTATAGGAGACAGTTTCCGCGGTGCAACCTGGGTTTCTATTCACAACGGAGGAGGTGTAGGCTGGGGTGAAGTCATTAATGGAGGGTTTGGATTACTGCTAGATGGAAGTAAAGAAGCAAAAAAAAATCTAAAAGACATGTTACATTGGGATGTCAATAATGGTATTGCAAGAAGATCCTGGGCAAGAAATCCAGAAGCCATTCAAGCAATAAAAATAGCCATGAAAAAGGAAAAACTTTTAAAAGTTACGCTACCTAATATTGTAGACAATAAGCTCCTTAAAGATTTGTAATTATCTTTTCAATAGAAGAAAAAACTTTTGGTATACCATTTATCTGATTCCCAGAAGCAACTGCGAAAAATGGCTGCCCACCACCTTTTGCGTTTATATGTTTTCCGACCTGATTAATAAGCTGGTTAGCATTTAAAGATTTTTGTTCCACTAAATCTTTACTTAATCCTATATTTAAAATCACTTTTTCACCTTTTTTAGTAATTAAAGCCAGAAATGCATTGTTATATTTTTTAAGAAAATAAAAACATATATCTTTCATTTGTGATGCATCAACTGAAACTTCAGAAACCAATACTTTCACATGGTTAATATCTGACATTTTCTTATCTAGATCATTCATTAAATGATTTAATTTTTGTTTTTTAATATCTTTTGCCAACTCATTGAGCTCTCTGTTTTCATTAATGATTTTCTGTAGTGAAGAAACAATATTATCGGAATTTTTTAATAGTGTTTGAACATTATTTAAAATGTTTATTTTTTTATTTAACAACTGAATGGCAGCGATACTTGTTACAGCTTCTATTCTTCTAACACCTGATGCAATGGATGATTCTGAAATAATTTTAAAAAGACCTATTTCAGAAGTATTTGAAACATGTGTTCCACCACATAATTCAATTGATAATCCCAACTGAGATAAAAACTGAATTACTCTCACTTTATCACCATATTTTTCGCCAAATAATCCAATTGCACCCCTTGCCTGAGCAATATCAATAGGGACAGCTCTTTCTTCATCTAACTGTACGCCTTCTACAATAAAACGATTAATTTCTGTTTCTAATTCCAACAGATTTTCTTTTTCTATTTTTTGAAAATGAGAAAAATCAAATCTTAAATAATCTGACCCCACATATGAACCCCTTTGTTCTACATGCTCACCAAGAATACTTCTTAATGAGTAATGCAAAATGTGAGTTGCAGAATGATTCCTACTTGTCAAACTTCGCTTTTCTTTGTCAATACAAAGACGAAAAGCAGAGAATATCCTTCCATCTGATGTAGAAAGTCCAGCTAAATCATTAGTAATATGAATAATGGTGTTATTTTCTGTTTTAGTGTCAATAATAGTCATAACAGGCACAGATTTCAAACTAGAATCCTTATACTCATCAGGGCATACTGTCCCTGAATCACCTATTTGTCCACCTCCTTCTGGATAAAATGGTGTTTTATTGAAAACGAGATGATATTGAACTTTACCTTTAAAATTAACTTTTCTATACTTCACCACAAGAACCTCTCTTAACATAGTTTGATCGTAACCAGCAAAACCCTCTATAGGGACATCGTTTACTGGTACCCAATCTCCTACGCTTATTTCAGAAGCAGATCTAGATCTATTTTTTTGTTCCTGCATGGATTTTTCAAATTGTTTTGTCTTATATGACAATCCCTTTTCCTTTAAAATTAAAGCCGTTAAATCAGGTGGAAAACCGTAAGTATCATATAGCTCAAAAACTTTTTTTCCGGATATCTGTTTTACATCAGGATCTAATAAATTGATAGAGTAATTTATTAAATCCAAGCCCTTGCCTAGCGTTTTTAAAAAACTTTTTTCTTCTTCTTTTATAATCTCTGAAACAACTTTTTTTTGTTTATCAATTTCAGGGAAAATGTCATAAAATTGACCAGCTAATACATCCACTAATTGATAGAGAAACGGATCTTTTAAGTTTAAATAAGTATAACCATAGCGAACAGCTCTTCTCAAAATTCTACGGATTACATAACCAGCTCCAGTATTACTAGGAAGCTGCCCATCAGAAATTGCAAACGAAATAGCTCTAATATGATCCACTATAACACGTATTGCAATGTCTGTTTTTTCATAATCACCATATTTCGTGTTAGAAATTTTAGAAACATTTTTTATTAAATCAAAGAATACATCAGTATCATATGTAGATGTTTTATTTTGCATCACCATACATAAACGCTCAAACCCCATTCCTGTATCTACATGTTTTTGAGGTAACAATGCAAGTGAATTATCTTCTTTTCGATTAAATTCTATAAAAACAATGTTCCAAATTTCTATAACCTCTGGATGGTCTTTATTTATTAAATCTTTTGCCTTAATTTTTTTTCGATCAGCATCTGATCTAAAATCTATATGTATTTCTGTAGAAGGTCCACACGGTCCTACTTTCCCCATTTCCCAAAAATTATCTTTTTTATTTCCTGGTATAATTTTATTGGCATCTATAATATCCCCCCAAATCAACCTTGTCTCTTCATCTATGTCTAATTGCTCTTTCAAGTCACCTTCAAAAAAGGTAATATATAATCTCTCCTCAGATATATTTAATTCTTTTGTTAAAAACTCCCAAGCTAAATGAATGGCTTCTTTTTTAAAATAATCTCCAAAAGACCAATTACCTAGCATTTCAAACATAGTATGATGATAAGTATCGTGTCCAACTTCTTCTAAATCATTATGTTTTCCAGAAACACGAAGACATTTTTGACTATTTATTACTCTAGAATTTAATGGAGGATTATTNCCCAGAAAAATATCTTTAAACTGATTCATTCCAGCATTAACAAATAATAAAGTTGGGTCATTTTTAATAACTATCGGAGCGGATTCATGTAGCACATGTTTTTTTGATGCAAAAAAATGAAAAAATTTTTCTCTTATTTCTCTAGAATTCATAATTAAAACAGATTCAGAAACAAATTTAAACTTATTTAAGAATAAATTCATTTAAAATAATTCCATAAATTTACAAACTATTATCTAGCATTAGATAAACTTTAATATGTTTATTAGAAGATGATTAATAAAAAACCGACATACTACTACGATAAAAAAACTTTAAGTTTTAAAGAAATTAACGAAAATGATAATTTATTTTTCACAACGTTAAAATACTTTATGAGCTCTCTAATAATTGCATCAATTATGACCTTGATTATTTTTTCAGTTGTAGACTCACCAAAAGAAAAAAAGTTAAAAAGAGAAATTGCAAATTTGGAATTACAATATATTTCAATCATAGAAAAGATGAATAATGCCNAACTAGTATTAGATGACATACAAAAAAGAGATGACAATATTTATCGTATGATTTTTGGTGTTGACCCAATAGATGAATCAATTAGAAAAGCTGGATTCGGAGGTGTAAATAGATATGAAGAATATAAAGGTTATAATTATTCTGAGCTTATTATTGAGACACAAAAAAATATAGACCAATTAAGTAAACAATTATTTATTCAATCTAAATCATTTGACCAAGTTATTGATTTAGCACAAAACAAAGCAAAAATGCTTGCCAGTATTCCAGCTATACAACCAATATCAAATGAGAACTTAAATCGAATGGCTTCTGGATTTGGAAGAAGGATTGACCCAATCTATAAGACAAACAAATTTCATTATGGAATGGATTTTTCTGCTCCGATTGGAACACCTATATATGCTACAGGAGATGGGAGAGTAGAAAAAATAAAAAAATCAAGAAGCAAAAAGGATTACGGGAATTACATTTTAATTAATCATGGCTATGATTATCAAAGTTTTTATGCGCACCTGGATAAGGTATTGGTGGGTAAGGGTCAAAAGGTAAAAAGAGGTGATATAATTGGACATGTTGGCAACACAGGTAAATCAACTGCACCACATCTTCACTATGAAGTGAGATATAAAAAACAAAAAATTAACCCAATTAATTTTTACCACAATGATTTAACACCTGCAGAATATGAACAAATGTTATTTATAGCTTCTCAAGAAAATCAATCATTTGATTAACATGAAATTAGAAGAGCAAAAAATATATTATTCAATTGGAGAAATTGCTAAAATTTTAAATGTNAAAAATTCCTTGATTAGATTCTGGGAAAAAAAATTTGACATAATAAAACCTAAAAAGAATTCTAGAGGCAATCGGATTTTTACTAAAAATGATGTAAAAAACATATCATTAATTTATCATTTATTAAAAGAAAAAAAATACACCATAGAAGGNGCTAAAAAGAAAATNAGAGANAATAAAGATGGNGTAGAAAAAAATTATGAGATTATTCAGCATCTTAAAAAAGTACGATTTCAATTAGTTGAAATAAGAGAAGAATTAAAAAAATAATTATGTATATAACGAGAAGAGAGCGTTTTTCAGCTGCACATAAATTAGAAAACACAAATTTAAACACAAAAGAAAACAAACAACTATTTAATAAGTGTAATAATTTACATGGACATAATTATGAATTATTTGTTACTGTTACTGGAGATATCAAACCAAATTCCGGCTTCATCATTGACTTAAAAGATTTAAAAAAAATAATACAAGAAAAGGTTATAGACAAACTAGATCATAATTATATTAATGATGTTGATTTCATGAAGCACGAAATTACAACCACAGAAAACTTATGTTTACAAATTTGGAAAGAACTAAAAGAACCTATTAAATTGCTAGGAGCAAAACTTTATAAAATAAAAATCACAGAAACAGAGAATAATTCTTTTGAATACTATGGTTAAAATTAGTTAATACAAAAATGAACAGTAAAGAAAAAAAATACGATTTACATTATAAACCAACTAAACAAGAAATAGAGAGTTTTCCTGATATTCAAAATGGGCCAGAATCGCTAATACTAGGAGCTTCTGTGGAAATTCAACAAGTTGGAACTCATAATTTTAAATTGCCTTTAAAATATAAAAAAAAGAATGGGGACATTATAGAGCTAGAAACTAAAGTAACTGGAACAGTTTCTTTAGAAGCACATAAAAAGGGTATTAATATGTCCAGAATCATAAGATCTTTTTATGACTTTAAAGATGAATTTATTTTTGATAAATTAAAAGATGTTTTATTAAAATATAAAAATGATTTAGATTCCTTTGATGCAACAATTGGATTAAATTTTTCTTATCCAATCTTACTGCCCTCCCTAAGATCCGACAACAAGGGATACCAATATTACAATGTTTCACTAGAGGGTAATTTCAACAAGAATGGTATATTTAAAAAAAAGCTTCACTTTGATTTTGTTTACTCATCAGCTTGTCCATGTTCTTATGAATTATCAGAGTATGCTAGAGTAAATCGCAATCAAGCAACCGTGACTCATTCACAAAGATCAGTAACTAGAATTTCAATAGAATTTGAGCAAGATATTTATATAGAAGACCTACATAAGATTTGTATAAATGCGCTACATACAGAAACACAAGTTATTGTCAAACGAGAAGATGAAATGGCATTTGCTGAGCTAAACGGATCTTATTTAAAATTTGTTGAAGATGCAGCTAGGCTATTATATGAACAATTAATAAAAGATGAAAGAATTAAAGATTTTAGAATAATTTGCTCTCACCAAGAATCTCTACATTCCCATGATGCAATTTCTGTTATTTTAGCTCCGAATAGTGCATTTAGTAATGAAATATCTCATGAGCTTTGGTCAAGTTTAATACATCGATCATAACAACTAAAAAAGAAGTTTTTAAATTATAAATATCTAAAAATTAAATATTATGAAAGCATTTATTTTCCCAGGTCAAGGCTCTCAGTTTTCAGGTATGGGTTTTGATTTATATCAAAAAAATGAAAAAGCAAAATCATTATTTCATACTGCAAATGATATCTTAAAATTTAACATAACTAAAATTATGTTTGAAGGATCTGAAGAGGATTTAAAACAAACAAACGTGACACAGCCTGCAATATTTATTCATTCTACAATTTTAGCAAAATGCATTAATAATTTTATGCCTGACATGGTGGCGGGTCATTCATTGGGTGAGTTTTCTGCTTTAGTAGCAACAAATGTTTTATCATTTGAAGATGGCTTGAAATTAGTTATGAAACGTGCAGAATTAATGCATATAGCTTGTCAAGAACATAGTTCAACGATGGCTGCTATTATTGGATTGGACACAGAAACAATCAACAAAACATGTGAATTAACTGATGGGATTGTAGTGCCAGCTAATTATAATTCACCTGGACAAATTGTAATTTCTGGGAATCGAAAATCTATTGAAAATGCATGTAGCACTCTATCTGAATTAGGAGCAAAAAGAGCTGTAATACTACCGGTAGCTGGAGCTTTTCATTCTCCACTAATGAGCAGTGCAGAAGAAGAATTAGAAGAAGCCATTAATAAAATACAATTCAATAAACCTATTTGTCCTATATATCAAAATGTATGTGCAAAAGGTATTTTGATTGAAAATGAATTAAAACAAAATTTAATTAAACAATTAACGGCACCTGTAAAATGGCAACAAACTATTGAACACATGATACATGAAGGAGCCACAGAATTTTTTGAAGTAGGACCAGGGAATGTGTTGACTGGATTAAATAGAAGAATCAATAGAGTTATCCCATCAAATAAGGTTCATATTTAATTCATTTCAAATAATCTACATACCAATCTATAGTAGAAGATAATACATCCAAAAATTTAAACTTTGGCGCCCACTCTAATTCTATGTTGAGTTTCTGACTGTTAATTGCATATCTTAAATCATGTCCTTCACGATCTTTAATAAAGGAAATTAATTTCCGAGGATTCCCTGAACAATAACCTTTATTAAGCATGATGTCACATATTTTATACACAAGATCTATATTGGTTAATTCATTGTCTCCACCCACATTATATGTTGCTCCACTAGCTCCTTCGTGAAATACTTTATCAATTGCACCCACATGATCTTGCACATAAAGCCAATCCCTAATATTTTCACCTTTTCCGTAAATTGGAATACTCCTCCCTTCTATTATGGATTGAATAATCGTTGGTATAAATTTTTCTCGATGCTGATGTGGGCCAAAATTATTAGAACAATTAGTTATAGTGGCATCAATGCCATAAGTTCTATAATATGCTCTCACAAAATGATCAGATGCTGCTTTAGAGGCAGAATATGGAGAACTAGGGCTATATGATGTTGTTTCTTCAAAAGCTGGATCATTAATTTTTAAATCACCATATACTTCATCAGTAGAAACATGGTGAAATCTTCCATTAGAAAACTTTCTAAAAGCATCTAATAAATTCAAAGTTCCTAAAACATTTGTTTCTGCAAAAATTAAAGGATTTTCTATAGAATTATCTACATGAGATTCTGCAGCTAGATGGATAACATCTGTATATTTTTCAATTTCAAATAACTGAATTACTTCATCTCTATTTCTAATATCTATTTTATGAAATTTATAATTATTTTTCTGCTCTAATTCTTGATTAAATATTCTATTTGACGCATATGTTAATGAATCTAACCCATGAATCATATAATCAGGATACTTATTAATAAAACATCTTAATAGATGGGATCCAATAAAACCTGACTCTCCTGTTATTAATATATTTTTACTCATCCTAGTATATCCAAATTATAATCTAAATATAATTTTAAAATCTTTTGATATCAACTTTTTAACTACTTTTGAATTACAATGAGAATTCTAATTCTACTTTTTTTCACATACTCAATCATTTATGGTCAAGAACCTAATAAAGAAAAAAATGATATTTTATTTATATCAGTTAACCACACCTTCCAAATACCCGGAGGTGATTTAGCAGAACGATTTGGAAGTAATTCTAATATTAGTCTAACAGCCAGCTATAAAGCACATAATAATTTTATTTTTGAAATAAATGGTGGTGTTTTGTTTGGTCCTACTGTGAAAGAAAATAATTTATTTAACGCTATAAATGGAGATAATGGAACATTAATCAGTCAAAATGGAGAAATACCAACTATTCGATTATTTCAAAGAGGTGGTCATATAGATATATCTGGTGGAAAATATTTTAGCTTAAATTCTGAAAAAAGTGAATCTGGAATAGTATTGTCAATTGGAACTGGATATATATATCATAAAATTTTTATTGAAACTCTTACCACTGCTTTGCCTCAATTAAATCAAGAACTGATAAAAGGATATGACCGACTATCTGGTGGCCTGTTAACAAAACAATTTTTTGGTTATTTACACTTTAGTAAAAAAACGAATATCCGATATTTAATTGGTTTAGAATTTATACAAGCATTTACAAAAGATTTACGAGGATATAATTATACAACTCAAACATATATCACAGAAAACCGAAGAGATTATCTATTTGGATTAAAATGTGGCTTTATTGTGCCAATAAAACAAAGACAACAAGAAAGATATTATTACTATTAATATAATCAGGAAAATGTACGATATCTTATTAAAGCTAGGTTTTTTAATACTACACTTGATTCCAGGGGAAAAATATAAAAAATGGCGGCTTGCACAAAAACAACTATTTGATAAATTCAAACTAAATAAGAAAAAAGTAATTTGGATTCACTGCGCATCATTGGGCGAGTATGAACACATAAAACCTTTAATTAGTGAATTACAAAAAATCAATCCTGTGATGAATATTACATTCTTCTCTCCCGCAGGCTATCATCATTTTCATGATGTTAATTTGATAAAGCAAAAATCATATTTACCATTAGATACAAGAGAAAATATGAAATCTTTTATTAGGGTTATGAACCCTATGATGGTCATTATTGCAAAAAATGATATTTGGCCGAATATGGTAACATATTTAAAAGAATCTAATATTCCATTATATTCTATTGGTTCGAAAATTCATAGAAAAAAAACAAGAAACTGGTTGATTAGAAAATATTATAAAAAATATTTTAGTAAGATTAGTCACATCTTTTGTGAAGATCAATTTACTTATCAATTCATAAAAAACGAAAAAATAAGTGACTGCTCTATTATTGGAAATACTAGAATTAACCAAATACTATTCGATAAAAAATATCAATTTAATAATAAAAAAATATTAAATTTTATTGATCAAACAACAACAATTATCTATGGGAGTGTTGAAGATAATGACTATGAGAAAATAATAAATTTTATACATTCAAAAAAAGATGTAAAACATATTATTGTACCTCATGAAATCAATCCTTCAATTATTAACAAAATAGAGGGGAGAATATTATCAAATTATGTACTTTATTCTGCTATCGAAGAAAATGTAAAAACAAAAAAAAATATATTAATTGTTGATAAGTTTGGCATCCTAAAACACCTATATAAATATTCAAAAATCGCTTATGTAGGTGGTGGATTTAATAAAGGAATACATAATACATTAGAAGCTGTAGTACATGGCAACTTTGTATTGTTTGGACCAAAATATAAAAAATTTGAAGAAGCATGTTGGTTAATCGAAAAACAAGTAGGAAAATCGATTAAAAATCATATTGAATTAAGAGAAGAAATAAATAATTTTTTGAAAAGGCCACAGTCAAAAGAAAATATTACCAAAAAGATATTATCATTTTTAAAAACTAAACAACAGAATTTAGATTCTACTATAGAAATAATCAAAAACACAAAATAAACGTCTATTTGATTTTAGAATGAATGTTCTTTTTGCTAACTTTGTTAGTTCACGTATAAAAGATATCATTTATGAAAAAACTATTATTATTTGGAATTTTTATTATTGCTTTAATATGTAATAATAATATTGTTGCACAAGCAGAAATTGTTGGTGGAGAAGATGCAAATATTGAAGACTATCCATACCAAGCTGCACTACTTAGTACAGGAGGTTGGAGTTATGCTTATTGCGGAGCCTCGATTATAAATGAATACTGGATTCTTACTGCAGCTCATTGTGTTGAGGGAGAATCTGCAAGTAATACAGGTGTCAGAGTTGGAAATGATGCGTCATATGCTCAAGGTGGAACCACATATGATGCTGCTGAAATCATTACTCATCCTAATTACAATGGAAACACCATGAATAATGATATTGCTCTTATTAGATTGGAAGATCCTATAACTTTTAACAACTCTACACGGCCTGTTGTACTTATGTGTGATCAACAAGTTGAATTAGGTGTTGAAGATCCTGGAGAAATGTCATGGATTACTGGATGGGGTGAAACAGAAGGCACGACGAATTCATCACAATTACAGGTAGTGGGTGTTCCTATTACTACAACATCTAATTATGGCAACAATCAAATAGATGCAGATATGATTATGGCTGGATATTCAGATGGTGGATATGACTCTTGCCAAGGTGATAGTGGTGGCCCAATGGTAGTTCTAGCAGCGGATGGTGAAACATTTTTACAGTGTGGTGTAGTAAGTTGGGGGTACGGATGTGCTGAGGCTGGATATCCAGGAGTATATTCTAGAGTATCTTATTTTATAGATTGGATCTGTGAAAACACAGATGGTGCTGTATGTCCTAACCAAAGTACATTTTGTGATGCTAATGCTGTATATGGCTGTACTGATATCTCTGCAGAAAATTATAATCCTAATGCGACAGTGAATGATGGGTCTTGTGAATATTCTTGTGATAATAATGTTCTTTTAGACCTGTATTTAGATTGTTACGGAGAAGAAATCAGCTGGGAAATAATTAATGAAAATGGCGTAGTAGTAGCACAGGTTAACACAGGCACATATCCTGGAGGCAGTACATCTGACACAATGGAAGAAGGAGGAAGTATCCAACAAGAAGAAATTTGCTTAAGTGCAGGTTGTTATACATTTACGATTACAGATAGTTATGGTGACGGACTTAGTGGATCAGAGTTTACATGTACTGTAGATGGTGCCCCATTTTCTATAACCAATGAAAGCGGAGATGTGTTATTTGAGGAAACCAATCCCGCATTTGGAGATTGTGTAAGTGGAGGTGAAAATGGTCCATGTTCAGGCTCATATGATTTCTGTGTAAGTGTTGGAGATCCTGTTTATGGCTGTACTGATTCAGAAGCTGACAACTACAATCCAAATGCTAATACAAATGATGGTTCATGTGAATATTCGGGTTGCACTGACTCAAATTATCTTGAGTATGACGCAGATGCTAATATAGATGATGGCAGTTGCATCACATTAATTGTTGAAGGATGCACTGATGAAACAGCAGAAAATTATAATCCTGATGCAAACATTGATGACGATTCATGTGAATACCTAGAGGGATGTACTGACCCAAATGCTGAAAATTATAACCCTGATGCAATTATTAATGACGGAAGTTGTGAATATTCATATTCATGGGAACCATGCACTAATCAAACATGGTTTGAGGATTTTGAGAGCTATGATGATAGCAATATCGATTCACAATCAAATGAGTGGATCGGCTGGGATGGCACAAATTCAGGCGTAGATGTTACTGATGATTTTTCATTCATGAGCAACCAATCAATACTAGTTGAACAAGATGATGATTTAATTCATATGTTTGACCCATTAATAAATTCAGGCTCTGGAGAAGTTATCTTCTACATGCATATACCTTCTTCTGACAATGCTGGAAGTTATTATAATATGCTACATAATTATGATGGAACTAATTCTAACTGGGCATTTCAAGTATTGTTTGCTTCTGCAAGTTCTGGAGAACAATCATATATAGATTTAGACACACCAGTATATTTTGATGCCGTATATGACACATGGACAGAAGTACGTCATGAAATAGATATTGACAATGACATAATTAGTCTTTATTACAACAATGAATTGATTTACACATGGACGTGGAGTGATGGTTCAGCAGGATCATCTAACATCTTAGATGCATTAAACTTCTTTGGATTTTGCACTGGATCAGGATGTGTTGCAAAAACGTGGTATGATAATATTGAATTATGTGGATTTGATAATAATAATTCTCAAATAAATGAGACTGAACTGATAAATATTGAAATTTATCCAAATCCTAACAATGGTCAATTTGAATTATTAATGAATAATAATTTTGAAAATGTCCACATAGAAATATTTAATTTATTAGGTGAGAAAATATATGATGAAATAGCACACAACTATACCATGAATCATCATTATCCAATTGACATAAAAACAGCAGCTGGAACATATATTTTACATCTAAAAAGCACAAACTATACTAGTGAAAAATTAATTATTATTGAATAATTAATAATGAGCTTGTTTTAAAAAAGGAGGGGATACCCCTCCTTTTTTTTAATGCATTCTATCACCCCTAAGCTCTATATTATTTAAAATATCTTTTTCGTGATTTAAATACTCTTCCCACCTACTTTCTACATAAGATTTATCTTTATATATTTTAGCTAAATCCATAAAAACTCTATAATGACCAGCTTCAGAAACCATAAAATCATGATAAAATTTCTTTAAATAGGCGTCTTCTAGTTCCAATGAAAGCATCCTAAAACGTTCACAACTTCTAGCCTCTATCAAAGCGTTGGTTAATAATTTTTCTACCAAAACCACATTTCGATCTGCATTTTTATTTTGAAAACGTAATAACTCATTCACATACTTATCTTTTCTAGGATAACCTAAATCAAACCCTCTTTTATGAATTTCATCTAAAACCATTGAAAAATGACTCCACTCTTCAGAAACTATTGGGGTTAATTTTTTAACCAGATCCTTTAAATCAGGATATACAACGATTAAAGAAATACAAGATGTTGCTGCTTTTTGTTCACAATATGCATGATCTGTAAGAATTTCAGACAATTCTTTTTCTGCTAAATTTACCCAGCGTGGGTCTGTGGCTAATTTTAATTTTAACATAATTAAATTTGATGTAATTAATATTTGAAAGTAATTATATTTGCTTTGAAATTCATAATTATTTTTAAAAAATGAAGAAAATTCTATTTATAATATTAACTCTGCCTTATTTCCTGTTCTGTCAAGAAGTAACAGAAAACACTATAATACATGACGGCTTAGAAAGATCTTACATACTATATGTTCCAGCATCTTATACAACAAATATAGAGACACCTTTAATATTAAACTTACATGGATATAGCAGTAATGCTGGTCAACAAATGATATATAGTAATTTTTATCCAATCGCTGATGAAGAAGGTTTTATTTTAGTACATCCAGAGGGAACTACAGACATTAATGGCTTTCAATTTTGGAACAGCGGTCAACTTTCAGAAGTAGATGATGTTGGATTCTTAAGTGCGTTAATTGATCAAATTGCACTAGATTTTAATATTAATCCAAATAGAATCTATAGTATGGGAATGTCAAATGGTGGATTTATGAGTTATAAATTGGCTTGTGAGTTAAGTGATAAAATTGCTGCTATTGCTTCGGTCACTGGAAGCATGTCTACAAATCAGATTACATCTTGTAACCCAGACAGACCAGTTCCAGTGATGCAAATCCATGGAACTGCAGATCCAACAGTACTATATGACGGTAACAACTTATTGTGTATTGAGTCCATTGATAATGTAATTTCATTTTGGGTTAATTTTAACAGCTGTAACACTACAGCTGTGTTTAATAATATTCCTAACACCAACTTGCTTGACTTATGCACTGCAGAACATTACATTTATCAAAATGGAATTAATGATTCATCAGTAGAGCTTTATAAAATAATTAACGGTGGACACACATGGCCAGGAGCACTGATTCCATTAACTTCAAATAATACAAATCAAGATTTTAATGCATCTCAAAAGATTTGGAATTTTTTTAATCAATATGATTTGAATGGACTAATTGACAACACATCTGTATACGAATCAATAATTGATAAGAAAAAAATAATATCTACAATAGATTTATTAGGTCGAAAAAGCGCAAAATCTAATATTTACATAGAACTATATAATGACGGAACATCAGGAAAAAGATTTATCGTCAATCAAAATTGAAACAAAACAAATTAGAATTCACTATATTGAATACATTAAGTTGATGTAAATCTTATCTCATGGTCTATAAAAAAAATACCGGCATTGGATATTCTAATTCTAAAAACCCCACTTTACCACAAGTACCTATTAAAAAAGAAGTATGTAAAAATTGTTCGAGTTTGTCAAAATTTATTAATGAACTAGCAGAGAATATCAAACATTTACAAAAAGAAATAACACAATTAAAAGAAAAAATAGATAATATCACTAACACAAAACTACTATGAAAAAAGCCTTGAAAATTGTAATTATTATTTTAATTACAATTCCTCTTTTTCTATTATCTATTTTATTATTTAGCAAGGGAAATATCCAATATTCTGAAACAATAGAAATTTAACAACCTATTGAACTAGTGAATGAATTATTTGGCAACATTCATACAATGAAAAAATATATGCCCGGAACAAAAGATATTATTTTAAATGAAGGAAAAGAGGGAGTCGAAGGAGCAAAATACACATTTATATGGGGAATAGGAGATGAACATATGGAAATGTATGGAACACTCAAAGCTAATAATTTGCCAGACAGCCTAACAATGTGGTATGAAATGGATGGAGTGTTAAATATCATGACACAAAAACACCAGAAAATTTCAGAACACAAAACATTGGTTATAAATCAACAAGAATTTCAATTTTATGGAATCATGAAAATAATAGGCTTTTTTAAACCGACAGGATTTAACACTGAAGCTTTTAAAACACAAACTAGAATATACCTTAATGCATTTAAAGATTTCGTTGAAAATCAAAATAATGCAGAAATAGATGCTTAAATTATTTCAACGTATTCATGCAGATACTATCAGCCTCCACCTTTTCTATAATTCGTAATGTTTTTAATAGTGAATCTGGAGTAACCGAAATGGTGTCAATACCTTCTCTAACTAAAAACTCTGCAAAATCTGGGAAATCTGAAGGTCCTTGACCACAAATACCGACTTTTGTGTTAGTTTTTTTTGCAGCCTTAATTAACATTTTAATTGAACGTTTCACAGCTTCATTACGCTCATCATATAAGTCAGCAACTAATGCTGAATCTCGATCTAAACCGAGTGTTAATTGGGTTAAGTCATTAGAACCTATTGAAAAACCATCTATATATTGTGCAAAATCTTCAGCCAACAAAATATTAGATGGTAATTCCGCCATAAGGTATATTTCTAAATTATTATCTCCTCTTCTCAAACCATATTCTTCCATAACATTATAAACCTTATGTAATTCAGATAC
>PAMG01000033.1 GCA_002707245.1 Flavobacteriales bacterium | reverse complement strand
ATATATTAAATAGAATAACTGAGGATGTAAGTAGAGTTAGAATGTATTTGGGACCTGCCTTAATGTATAGTATGAACTTAATAACTTTAATTATTCTTATTCTTTACAGAATGATAATAATAAGCCCACAATTAACAATGGTTGTTCTTATACCTTTACCGGTTTTGTCATTGTTAATTTATAGAGTTAGTCATAGAATAAATTATAAAAGCGGTATAGTCCAAAATAAACTCTCTTTATTAACCAACTCAGTGCAAGAAGCTGTTTCAGGTATTAGACTTGTTAAGTCATTTGTGAAAGAAAATGAAATTATTAATGATTTTAAAGATATTTCTACGGATTATATGAATAGAAATATATCCTTATCAAAAACAAATTCAATTTTTTTTCCGTTGGTTTTATTTCTTGTTGGTTTTAGTATTTTATTAACTATTTATTTTGGGGGTTTATTGCTTGCAGAAGGAAAAGTTACAGTAGGTGAAATAACTGAATTTATTATTTATGTTAATATGTTAACTTGGCCCGCTACATCTATAGGATGGGTTACTGAGGTTATTCAAAGAGCTGCAGCATCACAAACTAGAATTAATGAGTTTTTAAATAAAAAAGATTTCACTACTTATTATCTTTCTTCAAAAAATAAAAATTCAATTTATAAATTTGAAAACTCTATCGATATGGTGGATGTGTCATATAGATATACGAATTCAAATAAAGTCGCAGTTCATTCAATTAATTTTCATATAGAAAAAAACAATATAGTGGGTTTTGTAGGACATGTAGGTTCAGGTAAAAGTACAATTCTTAAAATTTTAGCTGGATTAATTACACCTTCATCTGGAAGTCTTTTTTTTGACAATCAATCTTCAAATAATTTTAATTGGGATGAATTTAGAAATAATATTGCTTATGTGTCTCAAAATATATTTTTATTTTCTGATTCTATTAGAAACAATATTTTATTTGGCCTTGATGCAGTTGATGAATCAAAATTACTTAAAATTTCAAAAAATGTTTCTATACTTGAAGAAATTAAATCTTTTAATCAGGGATTTGACACTCATATTGGAGAAGGTGGGGTAACTCTTTCTGGTGGACAAAAGCAACGTATTGCACTTGCTAGAGCTCTCTTAAGGGAGCCGGAGTTCCTTGTCTTAGATGATGCATTATCAAATGTAGATTCTGAAACAGAATTGCGTATTATTAATTATTTAAAATCTCTAAGAGGTATTACTATTATTTTAACTTCAAACAGATTGTCACTGTTATCACAATGTAATCAAATTTTTGTATTGAAATCAGGTGAAATAATTCAAGAAGGCACACACTTAGATTTAATTAAAGAGTTTGGTGAATATCAAAAATTATTTATTAACCAAATGCTTTTAAAATAAATCTTTGAATATAAATATATTTTTATAGATTTGTTTATTAACTATTAACTAACAATAATTTAAAATGGAAGGAAAAGAAAATTATGATAGAGAAGAGATTTTTTCAAAGTCTGTTCGAGCAGGTAGAAGAACATATTTTTTTGATGTAAGATCTACTAGAGCTGAAGATTATTATATGACAATTACTGAGAGTAAAAAGTTTAGTAATGATGATGGTTCTGCTCATTATAAAAAACATAAAATTTATTTATACAAAGAAGATTTTGATGAATTTGCAGCTAGCTTCAAGGAAGTAGCAGATTTTATTTTTGATAAAAAAGGCAGAGATGTTATTACTAATTCTGACAATAGTAGTTCAGAATCATCTAATAATGATATCTCTGAAGACTCAAAGGATACAGAAAATTTTTCAGATCTTAAATTTGAAGATATATAATTTTAAATTATTTTTTTTAAATAAAAAAAAGCAGGATAGAATCCTGTTTTTTTTTGCAAAAAAAAAGGCAAGCTACTTACATCACACCGCTACGACCACTTTATCCTTGCTGTCTTCCGACCCTGGGGAGGTTCAGTAGGAGCTGGTTGCGTAAGACTTGCCCACAGCAAAAATAAACTTATTTTATAATTACTTTTATATTTGTTATTAAAAATATGTTATCACAAAATCGAAATTTTGCTTTACAGAGTGGTTTTCTACTAGGTTTATTGTATTGTTTGGTAGTTCTTCTTTTTTATTTTTTTAATTTGGAAATGTTATTTTCTGGCTGGGGTTTTAGCTTAGTTTTCTGGGTTTTGTTTCTTCTTTTTCCAATTTATTTATTGAAAACCAGCGAATTAGTTTTATTTAAGTTTAAAGATGTTTTTTCTGTTGTTTTTTTAGCCTTTGTGTCGGCTACTTTTGTGTATTCGCTATTTACTTGGCTGTTATATAGTGTTGTGGATCCGTCTGTTATTCAGATATATGTAGAATTAATGATGGAAGAAGTCAATCAAAATCCCGATTTATATCCAAAAGAAATGAATGAAGATTATTTTATTGCAAATTTTGAATTCAAGAATCAGATTAACGCATATGTGTTTTTTTTAATACCTTGTGTATTATATTCAGCACTGGTAGCTTTAATAGCTTCTACTTTTAAAAAGAAAAGAATTGCCGAATCGAATCTAAAAGACAAATAATGATTGAAAAATTGTTTGAATAAAAATAAAACACCTACTTTCTTAAAAACCAGTATATTTGAAGTATGAAAATTATGGATATCACTATTGTCATTCCTGCTTTTAATGAAGAAGAATCTTTGAAGATTCTTGTGGATGAAATTCATGCTGTTTTATCTTCGAATTATAATTATGAAATTATATTGATTGATGATGGGAGTTTAGATAAAACTTGGACTGTAATGTCTTCACTTAGTATTGGTCAATGTTGTAAGGCGATTAGGTTTAAGAATAATATAGGTAAATCTGCTGCTTTAGATGTGGGGTTTGTGCACGCTAGTGGTAAAGTGGTGATAACTATGGATGCTGATTTACAGGATGATCCAAATGAGATTCCTGCATTGTATGATATGATTGTGAATCAGGGTTATCATCTTGTTTCTGGATGGAAGAAAAGAAGATTAGACCCATTATCAAAGACTGTTCCCACAAAGCTATATAACTGGGCTACTAGAGTGATGTCAGGTATTAAGTTACATGATTTTAATTGTGGTTTAAAGGCGTATGCTTTAGATGTGGTAAAAGACATTCGTTTATCAGCAGAAATGCATCGTTATATACCATTGTTAGTCAAGTATGCTGGTTATCAAAATATTGGGGAAAAAATAGTTAATCATAGAAAAAGAAGTTATGGTATTACTAAATACGGTGGCTGGAATAGGTTTTCTAATGGCTTGTTAGATTTAATTTCAATTTCTTTTTTACATAAATTTGGTAGAGCTCCTATGCATTTGTTTGGATTATTAGGATTATTATGTTTCTTTATTGGGTTTATTATAGCAGGCTATTTAACATATGCTAAATATGTTTTGTTAGAATTCAATATGACAGATAGGCCTTTGTTTTATCTTTCAATGTTATGTATGATTCTTGGATCTCAACTGTTTTTATCAGGTTTCTTAGGGGAATTGATTGTGAGAAATCGACCCACAGATCACACTGCTAAAATTAATGAAAAATTAGGATTTTAGTTTGTTGAAGAGAATTATCATAGGACCTGGCTATCCACTTAGGGGAGGAATCTCTGAGAGTAATCAAGCTTTGGACACCTTTTTTCAAGATTCAGGAGAATATTCTAAAATCGTTTCATACAGCTTGCAGTATCCACAATTTCTTTTTCCTGGGAAAAAACAAACTATTGATAATCCTATTGATAAAGCAACTAATCTTAGCATGATTAATACTCTTAATCCCTTTTCGTGGTTTAAAGCAGCTAAATATATTATTAGAGAGAATCCTAATTATGTTATTTTAAGATATTGGCATCCTTATTTTTCTATTTGTTTATCTATAATATCCAAATTACTGAAGAAAAAATCAATATTTATTATTGGATGGGTTGATAACGTTCATCCACATGAATCAATTCCTTTTCAAAAAAAACTCACTTCTTATTTCATTAATTCTTGTGATGCATTTTTAGTTATGTCTAAGTCGGTTGAAAAAACATTGTTACAATATCCTGTTGTTCGTGACAAGGAGATTGTTTTTTCACCTCATCCAATTTATAATGTTTTTGGACCAATTATGAATAAGCTTGAGGCTAGGAAAAGACTTGCTATTTCTAAATCAGAGATACATGGGGATTTCATTTTATTTTTTGGTCTTGTTAGAAAATATAAGGGTTTAGATTTATTACTTGATGTAATGCGGTCTTCAATAATTAAAAAAATGAACATCAAATTAATCGTGGCTGGAGAGTTCTATGATTCGAAAGATAAATATGTCCAAAAAATCAAATCATTCAATCTTGAGTCATCTGTTTTGTTGCATGATTTTTACATTCCTAATGAAGATGTGGCACATTATTTTTGTGCTGCTGATATTGTTGTTCAGCCTTATTTGTCTGCTACACAAAGCGGTGTTTCGATGGTTGCGTATAATTTCAATAAACCGATGGTTTTAACTAATGTAGGAGGCTTGTCAGAATATGTAAATGATAAAGAGGATGGNTATTTAGTAGATGTAAAAAAGGAAGCTATTATATCTGCTTTAAAAGACTATTATATAAACAAACGAGAATCTCAATTTGTAGCCGCAATTCAAAATAAAAAATCGTCTTATAGTTGGAAGAATTTAGCGAATAAATTTGATTCATTATATAATAAATTCAATCATGCATAGGTTAGTTTTTCTTTTTTGTTTTATTTCATTTTTTTCAGCTTCTCAAAATTATTTTAATGATGGTGGTGAAAGAATGGGTTGGTGGTATGGTTATCATGATAACGGAATCATTAAGTATGAAGGTAAATTTTATAATGGTAAAGAAATTGGTGAGTTTAAATATTATGATACATCTGGTAACATGGTGATTAATTTGAATTATATTGATACAGGTGTAACGAGTGTAGCACGTTTATATTCTTCTGATGGATTACAAAAAGCTACGGGAAAATATGTTAATAAAAGAAAAGAAGGTTCATGGTTTTATTATAACAATTTGGCTCAAATATATCTTAAAGAACAATATCAGGATGGAGAATTAAACGGTGATGTTGTATATTATTTTAATGATTTTTTAGTTTCTGAAAAATATAAATATATCAATAATTTGAAACATGGAATAGGAGAAATATTTTATCAATCAGGAATGATAAATATGAGATCTAATTATAAAAATGGGAAATTAGATGGTTTAAGTGAATCTTATTATAATGAACAAAGTACGGGGTTTGATAATATATTAGATTATCAAGAGGGTTATTATAATAAGAAAGATTTGCTTAAATTAGAATCAAAAGGAATGTATAATATGGGTTTCAGGGATTCAACTTGGATTTATTTTTCTGAACGAGGTGATATATTAAAAGTAGTTAAATATGATAATGGTTATATTTTAATTGATGATTAAATTATGAGGCAGATATTTTATTTCTTTTTTTTTCTTTCAACTATTTTATGTTCTCAAACAGATAATTGGTGGGTGTTTTTTAATGATAAAGATTGTGATCCGCTGATTCGATTAAGTGATAAGTCGATAGAGCGAAGAGTGCAGAAAAAAATACCATTTGATACTCATGATGTGTCAATTTGTAAAAACTATATTGATAGTTTGCAAATAGATGGTGTTACTATTAGACAGCATTCTAGGTGGTTTAATGCTATTTCAATTAGTGTGAATTCAGAGTATCTATTAGAAAGAATATTAGCTTTTTCTTTTGTTAAAAAGGTGCAGCCGGTAAATAAAATTCGAGCAAAACATAAGATGCCGCTGGTCTTTAATGATAAGTTTTCAAAAAATGTAGAAAGATCCAGTTCGGAGTTTTCTTACGGTCCTTCATTTAATCAAATAAATATGTTAGGTGGAGTGGATTTGCATAATGAGGGTTTTCTTGGTGAGAATATGGTGATTGCTATTTTTGATGCAGGATTTGATGACGTTGAAACGTTGCCAATTTTTGAAAATTTATGGAATAACAATCAGATTCAAGATACATATGATTTTGTAGATAATGATNAGGATGTTTTTGGTGGAAGTGCACATGGTACTATGGTTTTGTCTGCTATGGGTGGATATATGATTGATAGTTTAATTGGAACTGCACCTGAAGCTACGTATATGTTATTTAGAACTGAGGATTCTGGTTCGGAAACCTTAATTGAAGAGGATAACTGGGCGGCAGCAGCAGAATATGCAGATTCAGTAGGGGTGGATATTATTAATTCTTCACTGGGTTATACAATTTTATATGATGACACTTTAAATAGTCATTCGTATTTTGATATGGATGGTAATTCTACTCTTATTACTAATGCTGCGGACCTTGCTGCTTCTAGAGGTATTTTGGTTGTGAATAGTGCCGGAAATAGTGGTAATAGTGAATGGTATTATATAGGTGCTCCTGCTGATGGGGATAGTGTACTAGCGGTTGGGGCAGTAGATGCACTTGGAGATGTTGCATCGTTTAGTTCCAGAGGTCCATCTTATGATGGACGTGTCAAGCCCAATGTTTGTGCACAAGGTGTTTATGCTATAGTTGCTGATTTGGACTCAACTATTAGAGTCGCTAATGGCACTTCTTTTTCTGCTCCAATTCTTGCTGGTTTAGCAGCTTGCTTATGGCAAGCGGAACCTGAATTAAACAATATGGATATATTAAATTCGATAGAACAATCTGCACACCTTTTTTACAACCCTAATGATTCGTTAGGTTATGGTATACCTAATTTCCATCAAGCCTATTTAGCGAATTTAAATACAAATGTAGAGCTAGAGGAGAGTGTTTCTTTATATCCTAATCCATTTCAAACCGGATTTTTTGTACGAAGTAATAGTGAGCAAGATATATATGTAGATGTTTTTAATATTATGGGTGTTCGGCTATTCTCTACTTATATTAGTGCCGAAGAAAAAGAGGTTTTTGTAGATCAACTTTTTAATATGCCTGCGGGATTTTATTTTTTACAAATAAATAAGTCTTCTGATGTGTATTCAATTGTTAAATTAGATGAATAATAAAATAACCAAATTATTTAATATTAATTACCCTATTATTCAGGCCGGTATGGTTTGGTGTAGTGGGTGGCGCTTGGCTTCTGCTGTAAGTAATTCGGGAGGATTGGGAGTTATTGGTGCAGGCTCTATGAAGCCAGATGTTTTAAGAGAGCATATTCAAAAATGTCGTTTAAATACATCCAGTAACTTTGCGGTTAATGTTCCTCTTTTTTCGTCATATACTACTGATCATATGAAGGTTATTATTGAAGAAGAGGTTCCTATTGTCTTTACTTCTGCAGGAAATCCATCAATTTGGACTCAAAAATTGAAGTCGCATTCAATCATTGTGGTACATGTTATTTCAAACGTCAAGTTTGCTTTAAAAGCTGTTAATGCTGGTGTAGATGCATTAGTCTGTGAAGGTTTTGAGGCTGGTGGGCATAATGGTAGAGAAGAAACAACAACATTTTGTTTAATTCCATTAATTAAAAAACATATTAATTTGCCTTTAATTGCAGCTGGAGGGATTTCTTCTGGTAAGGCTATGTTGGCTGCAATGGTGTTGGGAGCTGATGCTGTTCAAGTTGGGACACGATTTGTAGTTGCTGAAGAAAGTTCAGCGCATTTGAATTTCAAGCATAAGATATTATCTCTAGAGGATGGAGATACTATTTTAACGTTAAAAGAATTGACTCCAGTTAGAATGATAAAAAATGATTTTTATAATCATGTCAAAGAGGCGTATTTGAATAATTATTCTATTGATGAATTAGTAGATTTACTTGGAAAAGGAAGGGCTAAGAAAGGAATGTTTTTAGGTGATCTTATTGAGGGGGAACTTGAAATAGGGCAAGTTTCATCATTATTAGATTCAATACAGCCCGCATCTGTCATCGTGGAGGAAATTATCCAGGAATATAATGTCTTAAAATCAGAAATAATGAAATTATAATTTACAAATTACTGCTATAATTTCTGTTATTTTCTTAACTTTGCACCCATTTAAAAGATTTGGGTTTATGAATTTTCATGATGTATTAAAAGAGGGCTTCACATTTGATGATGTTTTATTGGTTCCAGCATACTCAGCAGTACTCCCCGGTGAAGTTGCTACAAATACTTATTTTTCAAAAAACATTCCATTAAGTATACCAATAGTATCTGCTGCAATGGATACGATATCTGAATCTGATATGGCTATTGGACTGGCACGAGAAGGCGGTATTTCGGTTATACATAAAAATATGAGTATTGAAGATCAGGCACAGCAAGTTTTTGCTGTTAAAAGATCGGAAAGTGGTGTTATTTTGAACCCCATTACTTTACAAAATAAAGCTACTGCTTTAGAAGCTAAAAAATTGATGATAGATCATAATATTGGAGGTATTCCAATTCTAGATTCAAACAAGAAGTTAATAGGTATTATAACAAATAGAGATTTAAGGTTTGAAAAGAATCTCAATCAAACAGTAGATAAAATTATGACTTCAGAAGGATTAATAACAACTACTAAGTCAACTTCTTTAGAAAAAGCGGAAAATATATTGCAACAAAATCGTATTGAAAAACTACCTGTAATAGATGCTTCAAACAACTTAATTGGATTAATTACATATAGGGATATTATGAAAGTTAAAGAACAGCCAAAAGCTTGTAAAGATAAGTTAGGTAGATTAAGAGTAGCAGCTGCAATTGGTGTTGGGGATAGTGCTGTTAGTAGAGCTCTCTCATTAGTTGATGCCGGTGTAGACGCTGTTGTGATTGACACTGCTCATGCACATAGTAAATTAGTTATAGAAACTTTAGTTGAAATTAAATCCAGATTTTCACACGTGGATTGTGTAGTTGGTAATATTGCGACTCCTGCTGCTGCGAAAGAATTAATTAAGCAAGGTGCCGATGCTATAAAAGTAGGTATTGGCCCAGGTTCTATATGTACTACTCGTATAATATCAGGTGTCGGTGTGCCACAATTAACTGCTATTCATGAGGTCTGTAAGATTGCAAAAAAATCAAAAACACCAGTCATTGCTGACGGTGGTATTCGTTTTTCTGGTGATATAGTTAAGGCATTAGCTGCTGGTGCTTCTTCGGTCATGCTAGGTTCTTTGTTGGCGGGACTAGAAGAATCTCCCGGAGAAACAGTGATTTATGAAGGTCGAAAATTTAAAACATACAGAGGCATGGGTTCTATCGACGCTATGCAGGTTGGCTCAGCTGATAGATATTTTCAAGATAGTAAGGAGGTTCAAAAAATGATTCCAGAAGGAATAGTAGGTCGGGTTCCTTATAAAGGCAAGCTATCTGAGGTTTTGTTTCAGTATATAGGCGGGTTAAGATCAGGCATGGGCTATTGCGGAGCTAAGGATTTGGCAAATCTTAGAAAATCTAAATTCACTAAAATCACAAATGCTGGAGTAAATGAAAGTCATCCTCATAATGTCACCATTACTAAGGAAGCTCCAAACTATAGTAGATAATTTAATAATTAAACTAATGAGAAAGATAATTTTATATATTTTATGCACAGCTTGTTCTTTTATGTATGCTCAAGACAGAGTTTTGTTTTCAATATCTGATGTGCATGTATCAGTTGACGATTTTTTAAAAAATTATGAAAAAAATCGTTTAGATTCAGATACTTTAAGCTTTGAAGATTCACTTCAAGAATATTTAGATTTATACATAAAGTTTAAATTAAAAGTAATTGAGGCAGAAAGCTTAGGCTTGGATACATTGCCGTCTTTTTTACGAGAACTAGATGGATATAGGGCTCAATTGGTAAAACCATACCTGACAGATAGGGAGGTGTCAGAACAGTTATTGAGGGAAGCTTATGAACGATTACAACAAGAAGTTTCGGTTCGCCACATCTTAATTCAAACATCAGGCGATGACACAATACAAGCATATAATAAAATTTTATCAATTAAAGAAAAATTAAATAATGGTGGAGATTTCATTGAATTAGCAAATCAATTTTCTGAAGACCCTTCAGTAAAGGATAATGGAGGAGATTTAGGTTATTTTTCAGCATTGTATATGGTTTATCCTTTTGAGTCTGCTGCATATAATACTCCGGTTGGTAGTATTTCAGATCCAGTGAAAACTAGGTTTGGCTATCATTTATTACAAGTTAATGATAAGCGTAATTCAAGAGGTGAAGTGAAAGTCGCACATATTTTAATCAGAAAAAAAGAGTCGACAAACTCTATTAATGCAATGCAAAAAATAAATGAAATTTATGACTCTCTAATGTTAGGACAAGATTTTTTTGAATTAGCCAAACAATTTTCAGATGATAAAAAATNTGGCTCAAAAGGAGGTGAGTTAGATTGGTTTGGTACTAATAAAATGGTAAAAAGTTTTGAGGAAGTAGCTTTTTCTCTAGATTCTATGAATTCTATTTCAAAACCTTTTGAAACAGACTTTGGATGGCATATAGTAAAGTTTCTAGACAAAAAGAATTTGCCATTATTTGAAGAGATGAAAGAGTCGTTAAAAAAACAAGTGGAAAGAGATTCTAGGTCTCAAAAAACAAGAAATATAGTTTTANNTCGATTACAAAATGAGTGGGGTTTTGTAGAAGATAAAACAGCAAAAAATAAGTGTTTTACGTTTATAGGAGAAGAGCCTGATGCTTCTATGTCACTCACAGATAAAGGACAGATTTTATTTGTGTTTAATAACCATTATGATGTTGCATCTCGATACGTTTATCAAAAAGATTTTATAGATTTTTTCAATTCATTTCGATCACGATTAAATAAAAAAACAGATATGAATACGGTCAAAAATGAACTGTATGATACTTTTAAGGCGCAAAAAATTCTTGAAATAGAAAGTAATAATCTGGAGTCCAAATATGATGAATTTAGATTGTTGTATCGTGAATATCACGATGGTATTTTAATGTATCAATTGCAAAAAGAGAAGGTGTGGGATAAGGCGGTTGAAGACACCCTTGGTTTATTTAGTTTTTATGAAAAAAACAAGTCTAATTACATGTGGGGTGATCGGCTTTCAGTTAAACTATATTCTGCTAAAAATGATAAAATTTTTAAAAAGGTATTAAGAAAACTTAAATGGGGAGTGGATGATGACGAATTATTGAAAGAAATAAATAAAAATTCTGCATTAAATCTTTCCATGGAAGAGTTCATATGTGCTAAGGGTGATAATAGTTTAGTTGATAGCAGTATTTTTAATTTAGAAGATTTTGATTTTAATTCTTTAAAAACAGATGATATATACTCTACTGGTACTAATCAAATTATTCTTATACGAGAGGTTCTTCCAAAATCCATTAAATTGTTAAATGAAATTAAAGGCCTTGTGATTTCGGATTATCAATCTTTTCTTGAGAAAGAATGGTTAGATGATTTAAGTCAAAAATATAATATTATTATTAATGAAGATTTATTTTTGTTAGCTCAGAAAAAAGAACTTAATATTTTTGAGCACAGTAGTGCTGAAAATAAGCAGCTAAATAATAAATTAACATTTTCAAATGCGTTTGATGTAGCTGTAAAAAAACTAGGGTCTTCGAAAAATGTATATTTTGGTTGGAATGGGAATATATATAATACGGAATTAAAACTAAATGATTAGTAGCATTAAAATAATTCAGATTGAATTTGTGCAAACATGGTTTTTTCTTATACTATTCACATGTGTTTTGTGTAGTTGTCAAAACAAGCAAAATACTCGTGTAGAGTTAGCAAGAGTTTACGATGATTATTTATATTTAGACCAGACGCCTTCTATTCCAAATTCTGTTGACAGTATGGTGTTTGTTCAGGATTATATTAATCAATGGGCAACTCAAAAACTACTAATTAAGAAAGCGGAATTTAATTTAGACCGTAATTTGCATTATGTTGATAGTTTAGTTGATGTGTATAGAGAATCACTTTTAATACACTATTATAAGGAAGCTATGATTCAAGAATATTTAGATGATGTTGTTTCAGATTCGTTAATTAATCTATATTATTTAAATAATATTGAAAATTTTCAATTGAAAGAAGATATTGTAAAGTTAAATTATGTGAAAATTAAAAGTATTGCACCAAATATTGATTTTGTTTCTGAAAAATATAATTCTTTAGAGTTAGGTGAGATAGCAGAATTAGAAGAATATTGTTTGCAGTTTGCAGAAAGATTTTTTTTAGGTCATGTAGATTGGGTTAGTTGGTCTGATTTCTCTAAAACACTACCTATATCAAAAAACCAGTATTTAAAAGATGCCAGAAGGTTTTTGAAAAAAAATAAAAAGATTGAATTGAAAGATTCAACATATCATTATTTTCTTTTTATACAAGATTTTAAACTAAAAGGTACTTCTTCGCCGTTAGATTATGTATCTTCGTTAATTCAAAAAATACTTGTTAATAAAAAAAAGAAAGATTTGATGAATCATATTGAACGTCAATTAATAGAAGATGCATTAAGCACTAATAATTTCGAAATTTATGAGTAAAGTAAGTTTAATTTTTTTCGCCTTTTTGTGTACTATAGGTTTTTATGGTCAAAATCAAAATAAAACATTAGTTGATGGTGTTTTTGCTGTTATTGGTAGTCATGTTATTTTTTATAGTGATATTGATGATCAACTAATGCAGTATCGTAATCAGGGGATGATTCAGGAAAATGAGTCTGAAATTCAAGAAAAAATTGTAGAGGATTTGTTTTTTCAAAAACTTCTTCTTCATTTTGCTGATGTTGATAGTATTGAAGTCGATGAAGTGGAATTGCAAAATTCAATTAATCAACGAATAATATTTTTTGAAGAGCAATTAGGCTCTAAAGAAAATGTAGAAAACTACTTTGATAAAACTATTTCAGATTTGACAGATGAATTAAAACCTGTAATCAAGAATCAAACTTTAATTCAAAAAATGCAATATGAAATAACAAAAAATATTAAAGTTTCACCTGCTGATGTTGAACAGTTCTATCTAGAAATGTCGGATAGTTTACCATTAATTAGCTCCCAGTTTCAAGTAGCACAAATATTAAAAATACCTGAGGCTGCTAATTTGGCTATTGAAGAAACCTTGTCAAAATTAGAAGATTTAAGAAATCGAATTGTTAAAGGTGCTGATTTTGCTACTATGGCTATATTATATTCTGAGGACCCTGGTTCTTCGAGAAATGGTGGTGCTTATTATGAAGTTAAGAAAGGTAAGTTTGTCAAAGAATTTGAATCCGTAGCATTTAGTTTAGGTGCTAATGAACTATCTGAGATTTTTAAAACAGAGTATGGTTATCATATTGCTGAATTAATCGAACGTAGAGGTAATGAGTTGGATATTAGACATATTTTAATGACTCCAAAAGTTTCAAATGCAGATTTAGTGAGTGCTAAAGATTTTTTAGATTCATTGAAGATTGAAATAATGAATAGTTCAATAACTTTTGAATTGGCAGCAAAACAATTTTCATCTGACAAAGATACAAGATATAATGGTGGTTTACTTATTAATGTAGCTTCTAATACTTCATTTTTTTCAGATGCAGAGTTAGATCCTGTAGTTCTTAATGAAGTAAATAAATTATCGATTGGAGATATTACACAGCCAATATATATAAAATTAGATAATGGAAAAGAAGCTTACAGGATTATTAAATTAGTTGGTAAAATAGATGAGCATATTGCTAATTTAGAAGATGATTATGCATTTTTAAAAAATTATTGTTTTCAAATGAAAACCGAAAAAGAATTGAAAAAATGGTATAAGGAAAGTATATCAAATGTATATGTTCAAACTTCAGAGGATTTATTGAAATATAATTTTTATCATAATTTATTTAGTGATGAATAATATTAAAAATAAAAAGGACATAGAATTAATTGAAAGATTAATGTCTCAATACAGTGAAACGCACAATCAAGTCTCTGCTGTAATTGTTGGGCAGAAGACACCTATTAAGCAAATATTAAGTACTATTTTTGTAGGTGGACATGCTTTATTAATTGGCGTTCCTGGTTTAGCAAAAACTTTATTGGTCAATACAATCTCTAAAATATTAGGTCTTGATTTTAATAGAATTCAATTTACACCTGATTTAATGCCTTCGGATATTATTGGTAATGATATCCTTAACAAGGAAAGAGAATTCCAATTTATTAAAGGCCCAGTTTTTTGTAATGTTTTATTGGCTGATGAAATTAATCGAACACCTCCAAAAACTCAATCTGCTCTTTTAGAAGCTATGGAGGAAAAAGCTGTTACAATTTCAGGACAAACTTATTACCTTCCGGAACCATTTTTTGTGCTAGCTACACAAAATCCTATAGAACAAGAAGGAACGTATCCTTTACCTGAAGCCCAGTTGGATCGATTTATGTATAGTGTGGTTTTAGATTATCCTAGTGTTGATGAAGAAATTGATATAGTTAAGCGTACCACATTGTCTAAATTAAAAGAAGTCAGTCAAATTTTTACGTCTGCTGAAATTATAAATTATCAAAATTTAATTCTACAGATTCCAGTAAATGATAATGTAATTAAATATGCAGTAAAACTAGTTCATAATACAAGGCCTAATAGAGAATCTACATCAGAATATGTGAATAAATATATTAATTTCGGGGCCGGACCAAGAGCCTCTCAATATCTTATACTTGGTGCGAAAATTAATGCTATCTTATCAGGAAAATACTCGCCAGATATTGAAGATGTACAAATGGTAGCTTCTTGGGTATTGGGACACCGTTTAGTTAAAAATTATAAAGCTGAAGCAGAAGGTGTTACAATAGATCAGATTATTAAAAATTTACTTTAATTTTAGTAATTTTCTCTAAAATTGTTTTTCTCACATTGTTTGACACATCGTTTTTTAATGTTTTTATGATGTTTTGTACGTTTGAGTCATTATTAAGAATTGCCAGTAATTCATTTTTTATGAGTCGTTCTAGCCATATTATATCTTGTTGATTTCTGCTTTTTTCGATTTTTCCTGATTGATATTCTTCTTCATATTTATTTTGTATGTATTCCCATATTTCTTTGATGTTATAATTATGTAATGCTGAGCATATAAATACATTTTGAGCTTTTTTAGAATTAGCCATTTTTAAATGGGCGGTTAGACGTGTCTTGAGTTGATTTGCTTTGTCTTTATTTTCATCAGATTTGTTAATAACAATGCAGTCACTTAATTCTAATACTCCTTTTTTGATAAACTGAATTTCATCTCCATTTTGAGTAAGTGTTAAATAGATGAAAAAATCGGTCATTTCTTGAACCATTGTTTCCGATTGTCCTACTCCAACAGTTTCAATAAGGATAATATTATATCCAGCCACCTCACATAAAGTAATTGTGTCTTTCGTAGTATTACATACACCACCTAAATCTCCTTTACTAGGTGAAGGTCTAATAAATGCAGATTGATTATTTCCTAATTTTCTCATTCTGGTTTTATCTCCCAGAATGCTTCCTTTTGAAATCTTACTGCTAGGGTCAATTGCTAGCACTGCCACTTTATTATTGTATTTTGTAAGTTCTGTTCCTAGCGCTTCTATAAAGGTGCTTTTTCCAACACCTGGGGTTCCACTAACTCCAATTCTAATCGATTTTTTTCGAATTGACAAGCATGTGTCAATTAATTCTGCTGCTTTTTTTTTGTCTTTTAATAATGAGCTTTCAATTAATGTAATAGCTTTTGACAGTATTGATCTATTATTTTTTTGGAGACCTATAGTGTAGTCGTTTAATGTCATTTTTTCAATAATTCATTTAAAATTTCTATAGCAGCTTCAATTACTATAGTACCAGGTCCGAATATTTTAATTACTCCTTTTTTCATTAAGTATTCATGATCTTTTTCAGGAATGATGCCACCAGCAATAATCATAATGTCATGTCTAGATTTTTTATGCAGATTATTTATTAACTCAGGAATAAGAGTTTTGTGCCCTCCGGCTAAACTAGATATTCCTATAATATGAACATCATTTTCTATTGCTTGTTTGGCTATTTCTGTGGGTGTTTGAAAAAGTGGTGCAATATCTACATCAAAACCAATATCAGAAAAACTAGTTGCAATAATTTTAATACCCCTATCATGTCCATCTTGACCTAATTTTGCTGTTAAGATTCTGGGCCTTCTTCCTTGTTCCTTTTCAAATTTATCAGTTAATTGTTTTGCTAATATAAAATTTGTGTCATTTTTCTGTTCCATTTTATAAATTCCAGAGATTATTTGCGTGTTTGCTTCATGACGTCCAAATACTAATTCTAAAGCATTTGAAATTTCTCCTGTTGTTGCTTTCGCTTCAGCAGCTTTTACAGCTAAATCTAGTAAATTTCCATTGTTTGACTTACATGATTTTGTTATATTTTTCAAGCATTCTTTGACATTTTTTTCATTTCTATATTTCCTGATTTTTTTTATATTTTTTATCTGTATTTTTTGCACCTCTTCATTATTTATTTCTAAAACATCAAGGTTATTCTTTTGGTTATTTTGAAAACAATTTAAACCAATAATTAAATTTTTGCCGTTATCAATATTTGTTTGTCTTTTTACTGCTGAGGTTTCTATTTTTAATTTTGGTATTCCTTTTTCAATTGCTTTAAGCATGCCACCAGCAGCTTCTATTTCTTGAATATGTTTTTTTGCCTTTTCTTTTATTTGTTCAGTTAGTTTCTCTATATAGTAAGAGCCACCAAAAGCATCAATAGTTTTACAAATATCAGTTTCATTTTGTAAAAATATTTGAGTATCTCTTGCTATTTTTGCAGAGTAAGTAGTTGGTAAGCTTATTGCTTCATCTAGCGCATTGGTATGTAAAGATTGTGTTCCTCCTATTGTGGCTGCAACAGCTTCTATAGTAGTTCTTGTGATATTATTTAAGGGTTCTTGTGCAGTTAGACTCCACCCTGATGTTTGGCAATGCGACCGTAACATCATAGATTTAGGATTTTGAGGATTGAAAGATTGTATGATTTCAGCCCAAAGAATTCTAGCTGCTCTCATTTTAGCAATTTCCATGAAAAAATTCATTCCAATTCCCCAAAAGAATGATAGTCTTGGGGCAAATTCATCTATTTTTAAACCTGATTTTATTCCAGTTCGGACATATTCTAAACCATCTGCTAATGTATATGCTAATTCAATATCCGCGCTTGCACCTGCTTCTAGCATGTGATATCCACTAACACTAATGCTATTAAATTTAGGCATATGTTGTGCTACATATTTAAATATATCACCCACTATTTTCATAGATGCTTTTGGTGGATAAATGTACGTGTTTCGAACCATAAACTCTTTGAGAATATCATTTTGGATAGTTCCTCTAATTTTGTTTAAAGGAATTTTTTTATTTTTCACAACTGCAATGAAAAAAGCCATAATTGGTATAATAGCACCATTCATTGTCATAGAAACTGATGTGTTTTTTAGATTAATCCCTTCAAATAGGGTTTCCATGTCTTCGATGCTATCTATTGCTACACCAGCTTTTCCAACATCTCCTAATACTCTATGATGATCAGAGTCATATCCTCTATGTGTTGGTAAATCAAATGCTACCGAGAGCCCACTTTGTCCAGCTGCCAGATTTTTTTTATAAAATTTATTTGATTCTGTTGCAGTTGAAAAACCCGAATATTGACGTATTGTCCATTTTCTGTCACAGTACATTGTTAAGTATGGTCCTCTTAAATATGGTGGAATTCCTACGCCAAAATTTAAATGTTGTATGTTTTCAACATCTTTTTTGTAATATTTTGATTTCAGTATAATTTCTTCATCAGTATTCCAGGTCTTTGTATTCTGTAATTTTGCTATTGTTTCACTCGCTATTTTTTTTGTTTTATAAAGTGATTGTGTGACTTTTTCAATATAGTAACTTCCATGTAATGCATCCGAAACCTTATTCATATATGATTCATGTTTAAAGATTAGTTGTTGCTTGACATGAAATTCATTGGAAATATGCGACATGGTTGTGAGGGCGCTACATCCACCTAAAATTGAAGCAATTGCACAAATAGAGGATTGTATTAGTGGGTGCGTTTTTCGGTCTGTAATTTTTATTTCGCATTGAATGTATGGTGTTGTTTTAAATTTAGCCTCAAAATCAATTCTAAACGATCTTAAATATGCAATTTCCCACAATAACAATTTACTTGTATTATGTGTAAATAAAATATGTTTTTTGTTTATGTATGTTTTAGTTTGATAATTTATTTTTTTAAATTTTTCAATTGAAACTTCTAAAAACCTATAGTTTGGTAATATTTTATGCCATTTTTTATACTTTGTTTTTGTTATAGATTTATTATGAAATGTTCCTTTTAAATTAGAGGGTTTTATATTTGATTTTTTTGCTAACTCAATTAGTTGATTTATTATAGTATCAATATCTTGAAATTTTTTAAAATTTATATAAATAATATCAATTTGTATGTTCTTTAAAATCAAATTCAGATTATGTTCTTTAAAATTCACAAAACAAATAGAGTCGACTCCTAGATTTAATAGTTTTAAAGCTTCTGCATTGGCCTGTTTTTCATTAATGATATATATGTTACTATTTATATTCCAATTACCCTCTTTATTAAAAGTGTGCGTTGAATGAATCTCATCTTGAAAATAAATTGAATCGTATTTTCTTTTACCATAATTAACAACACCATAATATTATAATATGACCCCGATATTTTTTTTATTCCAATTAAACCAA
>PAMG01000032.1 GCA_002707245.1 Flavobacteriales bacterium | reverse complement strand
AAATAAATAATATTATTTGTTTCTAGCACCGTGTTGGCATTAGAATAATTAAGATGCATGTCCCATTGCCCCACCGGCACCTGAGATGTGGACGGGAAAGATAAAGCAATAATTAAAAAAAATATGTAAAAAACCCTCATTATAACTTATTTTCAAATATAACGAATATCTTTACTATTTTGGTATTTTTGGCACGCCATATATGGCCCTGTAGTTCAACTGGATAGAATAGCAGATTTCGGCTCTGCTGGTTGCAGGTTCGAATCCTGCCAGGGTCACAAACACATCAATTGGAATAATGAACATCAAAATAAATAAATGAGTTTGTCATTATTTTTTATCTTTATTAACAATAATGAAATTTTTAGTTAAAAAAACAACGTGAAGAAAAAAAGTTTTTTCTTATTGGTATTAGCTCCACTTTGGATTTTTTCTCAATGTATTGAGGGAGACTGTCAAAATGGAACAGGAGAATATAAGTTTAAAAACGGGACATATATTGGTGAATTTGTTGATGGTGAATTAAATGGTCATGGTATTTTTTCAAATAAAAAAGGCTACACATATAATGGAAAGTGGGAAGACGGCCTCAAACAAGGTGTTGGAATGGAATCTTTTAAAAAAGGATTTTCTTATGAGGGACAATTTTTAAATAATCAAAGACATGGTGCCGGAAAGGCTATTTTTAGGGACACTAAGTTAATGCAAAATATACAGTATGATGGTGGATGGGTTAATGGTAGCATGTGTGGGGAAGCGAGTCTTACCTATCAGCGCGAAGTAAAATATGGGCGCAACAAGGAGATTGAAACAAACAATTTAACGGGTAAATTTTTTAATGGAGTTTATCAGGGAAGGCTGACTTCACCCTATCCTGATGAATTGATATGGGACTTGACAACCCCTTTAAAGTCAGAATATTTTCAAAAATATGGAGTGAGATTAAGTGAAAAAGATTTGAAAAGAAAGAAAAACCTTGCAACAGTAGAGGGAGATATTTTTGTTTCCTGTGAGTGTCGTTCAGGTTTTTTAATTTTTGACACAAATGCGATATTTAGACAAAGCCGATCTTGGTGGTATAACAATGTTCCGGTAAAAACAAAATCAATTATTTTAAACACAATGCAGGGTGAGTTTGATATTATAGAGTGGCATGCACGAGAATTAAAAAATGATTTAAATAAAGAACAATTTGGCTGTAATACAGAAGCACTTTCTGTTGCCAGAACTTTAATCGAATTAAAAATAAAAGAATCTAAGTCAATTAGAAAAAGTTATGTAGATGAAACAAGGTGGAATCCCACAAAAGGCGGTTTGAAAAACTCTAGGGTTCAGGAAAAATGGAATAAAAAAATATCTAAAAAATTAAACAAGCTTGAAAAGCTTAATCAAAAAAGCCTTTCTAAATTAGAAAAGAAAATAGAAAAGACAATACTAGAAAATTGTTTAGCATATCCGGTGGATATAAATTTATCACCGATAAAGAGGGTTGATAATAAAAATATAGAAATATTAAGTCTAGAGTTGATGGTCGAAAATGACAATAGTGCTAAAGCAGTTAAACAGGAAAATCAAAAAACGATTAAAGCTCAAGAAAGGAAAGAGGCTGAAAAACAAAAAAGAGCAGATAAAAAAGAAGCTGAAAAGCAAAAAAGAATAGATAAAAAAGCAAAAGAGCAGGCTTCAAAAGAAGAAAAAAGAAGAAAAGAAGAAAAACGAATTCAAGATGCTAAAGATAGAGCAGAAAAAAAACAAGCCAAAAAACTAAAACGAACACAAAGATCCTATGTTCCACAGTTCCCACGGTCTAAGCAACTAGAATAGTCGTTCTGCTATTTTTTTAGTACATTAGTGTAGCAAGAATTAATAAATTTTACTATCGGAATTCAGCATATTTGATGTCCGAAAATTTTTTACCTGTTGAATTATGAGATGTTTTTACATATTGCTTTTTTTATTTCCAATTAGTATTTTTTCGCAAATACAAGTAAACGAAATCTTTGCAGATAATGGAGATTGTTGTTTAGATGATTCTTTGGAAACGGAAGATTTCTTGGAGATCATTAATGTTGGTGATGCCCCGATAGATATTGCTGGCTATTATTTTGGAGATCAGGATGGAGGGAGTGTTATTCCATCAGGTTTTCCTGAAGAAACTACTATAAGTAGTGGTGGTATATTGTTATTATGGTTTGATAATGATTTAGATCAGGGTCCTTTGCACATAGATGCTAAATTAAATAATGATGGTGAAACAATCCTTGCTGTTAATTTAGATGGGGATACGATTATAGATTTAACATATGGTCCTCAAACAGAAGATGTTTCCTATGCCGCTTTCCCAGATGGTCAGCTATATAGTAATGGCTGGGAATACACTATGTGTCCTTCACCAGGATTACCTAATGCTTCATGTCCCTTGGTTGAGGGTTGCACTAGCTTAAATGCCTCTAATTATACTATTGAGGCTACAATTGAAGATGGTTCCTGTGTTTTTGATTCCTTTGAGGGTTTAATGATAAATGAGTATTCTGCTGCTAATTGTGACAATGATGGTAGTGATTGTGGTAATTATGACGATTGGGTTGAAATATTCAATAACACATCGGAATCAATAGATTTAGAGGGTTATTATTTAAGTGATAAAATCGATAATCTAATAAAATGGCAATTCCCCAATTCACTTGTAATAAACCCAGGAGAATACTTATTGGTTTTTGCATCAGGCCTTGATCCAGATTTAGAAATTTCTAGTAATAATACTAGTTTTAAATTAACACAGACAAAAGACTCAGAATATATTATATTAAGTTCTCCTGATGGATCCGTTGTTGATTATAAAAAATTAGCACCTCATCAATTAAATCATTCGGTTGGCCGTTCGTTTGATGGGTCCTCTGATTGGTCAATTTTTGTTGAATCAACACCAAATTCCCAGAATGCAGGAGAAACATCCTATTTTGGATATGCGTCTTCTCCGTTCTTTAACTATGATGCTGGATTTTATCCAAATACACTTGAATTAAACATAGGATGTGATGCCCCAAATGTTGATATTTATTTCACTTTAAATGGTAGTGCACCAGATCAAAACTCAATTTATTATGGATCTGTTGATGCAAACGGTATATTATCGACAGCAGGTGATGGCGTCATACAAATAGAGAATACAACGGTTGTTAAAGCTATAGCGGTTAGCCAAAACAACTCCTTTTTAAATAGTTTTATAGAAACAAATACATATTTTATTAATGTAGACCACACTGTTTTAGTTCTTTCTATCGCAGGTGAAGATGTGGATAATTTATTAAATGGTACTGGCTGGATGAGACCAATTGGCTCATTTGAACTTTTTGATCAATCCGGAAATTTACTTGATGAAGCAGTTGGTGAGTTTAATGAGCATGGTAATGATTCTTGGGCATATGATCAGCGAGGTTTTGACTATATCACAAGAGATCAATATGGATATAATTATGCTATACGGAATCAACTTTTTACAACTAAAGATAGAGATTCATTTCAAAGGTTAATTTTAAAAGCAGGAGCTAATGATAATTATACCAATGCTCCAGGTTCTCCGGCACACATAAGAGATTCATATCTACACTCCTTATCTCAAGTAGGTAATTTACGAATGGATGAAAGGTCACATGAATCATGTGTGTTATATGTGAATGGTGAATATTGGGGTGTATATGATGTAAGAGAAAAAGTGGATGATTTGGACTTTTTAGATTATTATTATGATCAAGGTGAGGGTTATGTTGATTTTTTAAAAACATGGGGTAATACTTGGGTGGAATTTGGCGATAATACGACTGAAAACGAGTGGGATAATCTTGTTGATTTCATCACACAAAACGATATGTCTGATCAAACAAACTATGACTATGTTAAAAGTGTATATAACACAGGCAGCTTAATAGATTATTTTACATTAAATTCTTATGCTGTGTGTATGGATTGGTTAAATTGGAACACAGGCTGGTGGAGAGGAAAGCACCCTGAAGGTGATAAAAAGAAGTGGCGCTATATTTTGTGGGATTTAGATGCGTCATTTGGACATTATATAAATTATACTGGAATACCAGATACGGGTGCTGGAGCAGATCCCTGTGATCCAGAAACACTAGGCGACCCTGGTGGTCAAGGGCACGTGCCAATTTTAAATTCCTTATTTGATAATGATGAATTTACTGCTGATTATATTAATCGTTATGCAGACCTCTCAAACACGATATTTAGTTGTGATTTTATGATTAATCATTTAGATAGTTTAGTTGATATTATTGCCCCTGAAATGCCAGGGCAAGTTGCACGATGGGGCGGGACTGTCTCAGAGTGGGAGGATAATGTACAAGAGCTTAGAGATTTTATTTTAGAAAGGTGCTCAGATGAGTTTGTGGAGGGCATGGAGGAGTGTTATGATGTTGAGGCAATGGATATTACAATTATTATTGATGGTGATGGTGAGGTGGAAGTTAATTCTATCGACCTGAATCCAGATGATAGCCCATGGACAGGCGTGTATTATTCTGGTTTACCCATTGAGTTGTCTGCCAATGGACCAGGAAACAGTTTATTTAATTTCTATTGGGAGGTTGTTGAAGGGGATTTAACTTTATTAGACCCAAGTAATCCAGACATTATATTTGATTTATCTTCACCGATTACAATAATTGCACATTTTGATGCGTGTTTTTCTGTTGAAACAGAAGATATTATTGGTCCCACAGAAGTAGAACAAGGCTCTATTTGGCAATATACATTTCCATCGGATTTCACGAACACATCTGAGTGGACTGTCAGTGGCGGAGAAATTCTTTTCACCTCTTCTACAGAAAATACCATCGCAGTACAATGGAACTATGGAACAGGTGAAGGACAAATTGTGTTAACTCAATACGACCTTGATGGTGTTTTAGAATGTCTATTTGTGAATGTTGAAATTACAGAAGTTGAAATGACTAGTTTAAATGACGTGATTATCTCTGATTCGAATTTGGTTCTTTTTCCAAATCCAGCAAACACGACATTAAATATTGTTGTTAATTTAGAAACCACGAAAAGAATTGCAATATATGATATAGCAGGGAAGAAGGTTTATGTAAATGAATCGTTGTCTTTGCCCCCAGGCTCCGCGTTCTCTGTCAACACATCATTTTTGACCAAAGGTGTTTACCTTGTTTATGTTGAAACAGAATTGGGTGTAGCCGTGAAAAAGTTTGCTGTTGAGTAGTTTGTGTTTTCATTGTACACTAACTTGTAAAAAACTACTCGAGTCGAAAAAACAATCAAAAACATATAGAAAACTATATATAAAAAATTATCTTTCTTGGGTTTCAATTAAAAACCTAGGTTTTTTTATTTAGCTCTATCAAACAAGAAATTAGGCCTCGTAACACACTTATGGTCAGGTCTTTATGAAAAAGCTCAAGTTTAAGAGGTTTTTAGACACCTCTTAACCCAAAGTGATACGAAAAAATGCTTAAAAAAACGAACAGGATGGGGTGTGAAGTTCCACGTGGAACTATCTTCCCATGTGTACTAGCAGCACACTGATGTCGGATGGCGATACGCCAGAAATCCTAGATGCTTGTCCAATTGTTTTTGGTTTTACTTTTGTTAGCTTTTCCCTTCCCTCGCTTGATATGGAAAGAATTTTTTTATAATTAAATTTTTCAGGGATACTGATATTTTCAAGTCTGTTAAATTTCTCTACACTTTCTTTTTCCTTTTCAATGTATCCAGCATATTTTACTAGTATTTCAGATTGTTCTATTGCTTCAGAATCAACGCCATTTTTTAAAAAAAATGGCTTTAAGGATTTCGCTTCTTTAATGTGTTTAAAGGATAGTCTGGGTCTAGATAAAATCTTTGACAGTCTCGTTTTTATGCTGATGGTGCTTTCTCCCAGTTTTTCCAGCATTGGATTTATTTCATCAGGTGTTATATTCTTTTTGTAGAGTGTCTCAGACAGTTCGTCAGTATATTGTTTTTTTTGATTAAATCGGCTTTCTCTTTTACTTGTAACTAGCCCAATTGATTTTCCAATTGGGGTGAGTCTGAAATCAGCATTATCCTGTCTTAATAGTATTCTATATTCCGCTCGAGAAGTAAACATTCGGTATGGTTCGTCAGTGCCCTTTGTAACTAAATCATCAATTAAGACACCTATATACCCTTCATTTCTTTTGATTACGAATGGCTCATTTTTATCTATTTTAAATGCTGCATTTATACCTGCAACCAGTCCTTGTGATGCGGCTTCCTCATATCATGTAGTCCCATTGATTTGTCCAGCAAAAAATAAATTATCAATTAACTTTGTTTCCAGTGAATGATGTAATTGTGTTGGTGGAAAATAATCATATTCTATAGCATAACCTGGTCTAAATAGTTTTGCATTTTCAAACCCTGGAATTTCTTTTATAGCGCTATATTGGACATCTTCGGGTAGTGATGTTGAAAACCCGTTTATATAAATTTCACAGGTATTTCGGCCTTCTGGTTCTACAAAAATTTGATGTCGATCTTTTTCTCTAAATCTAGTTATTTTGTCCTCTATTGAAGGACAGTATCTCGGCCCAGAACCAGTAATTTCACCATTAAATAGTGGGGATTTTTTGAATCCGTCTTCAAGAATTTTATGTACTTTTTTATTGGTGTAACAAATGTGGCAGGGGATTTGATTTTGGACTTGGTGCTCATTTAAAAAGCTAAATGTTTTTGGGTTTGGGTCTCCAGAATCTTCCTCTAAAAGACTAAAGTTAATAGATCGTCCATCAACTCTAGGAGGTGTCCCTGTTTTCATTCTGCCTGTTTTAAATCCAGCTTTTCTCAAAGACTCAGAAATCCCATATGATGCTGCTTCTCCAGATCGCCCACCTTTAAATTGCTTTTTTCCAACATGAATTTGGCCATTTAAAAATGTTCCATTTGTTAATATCACGCATTGAGCTTTTATTTTCATTCCAAGAGCCGTAACAACGCCATCTATTTTTTTATTTTTAATTATTAAATCAGTTACCATGTCTTGCCAGAAGTCAAGGTTCTCAATGCTTTCTAGTTTGATTCTCCACTCTTGAGCAAAGTGCATTCGGTCGCTTTGTGCTCTGGGACTCCACATTGCAGGCCCTTTAGATTTATTAAGCATTTTAAACTGGATCATGGTTTTGTCGGTAATTTCTGCAGAATAGCCACCCAAAGCATCAATTTCTCTTATAATTTGACCTTTTGCAATTCCACCCATAGCAGGATTGCATGACATTTGGCCAATTGTTTGCATGTTCATGGTTATTAGTAGAGTTTTTTTTCCAAGATTAGCACCTGCCGCTGCTGCTTCACAGCCAGAATGTCCCCCTCCCACAACAATGATGTCATATTTTCTATCAAACATGCTTTAGAATGATTTTAGATTTATATATGTATTTTCTTTTTCAGTCATTATCTCTTTTTCTTTTTTAGTAGAATCATTATACCCCATTAAGTGTAGAGATCCATGAATCATTACCCTTTTTAATTCTTCTGCAAAGATAGTTTTATATCTTGACTTGTTGTCATCCACCCTTTCTAAACTAATAAAAACATCCCCAAAAATATCATCACTTTTTTTAGATTTTTTCATGTCAGAGATACTGTGTTTAAATGAAATAACGTCAGTCAAATAAGATTTATGTAAATACTTTTTGTTGATTTTTTGCAAATATATATCAGAGCAGAATATAAAATTGATACAGCCCAGTATTTGTGCTTCTTTTTCAAAACATCGTTTAACCCATAACTTACTTGGTAGATGTTCAGAGCAACTTTTCACGTCTTCGAAAAAATAATTTACTTGTGACATGTCGTTTTTATTGAAGCATTAAGTTAAAATAACGATCAACCTTTTCTTTGTAATAATTGTTTAACATTGGTGGCGTTGTTTTAATCATTTCTCTTTGTTTAAGTTTTTCCAGCTCATATTTTTCATAAGCCTCTTGTATAATTCTTTCATATTCGTTATTGCCTGTTTTTGATTCTCTTTCTTCATCCTCATCTTGGTTTCGCATAGCATTTTCAACCTCTAACAACCTAGTTATTATTTCTTTTTGACGCATAAGAGATTCCATGGTAATTTTTTTGTTTGCAATATCCTCTTCATTCGCTTCCATTTTTTCAATTGCATTTTCAAGTGATTTGAGGCCCTCCTTGTCATCCATTTCTTTTCTTAACTCTTGTAAAGATTGTCGAATTAATTCTTGTTTTGCTAACATGTCAACAAGTTGTTTAGACATTCCATTATTTTGTGGCTTTCCTTTTTTGCCCTCCTCCATTTCTTTTTTCATTTTTTTCAAATGATCACTAAGCTCCTGTTGCATTTTTTTTAAATCACCGGGCTTCGGGGATCCTTTACCTGGTTTTTCGCACTGCTGTTGGCTAGGTAAATCATTAGCCATTTCTTGTTGCATGTTTTCAAGAATTCCAGATAGAAGAACAGCTAAATTATTTGCAGACGTCATAATAAACTGTTGGTCTTGTACTGCCTTTGACGTTTCCCTTTCCCTAAGATGATCAATAGAAGATGTGGCCTTTCTATCAATGGTGTTTATTTCTCTATTTATTTGAGATGATATTTGTGGCACCCGTTTGCTCAGCGCAAACAAGGAGTCTTCAATAATTTCAGCCGCATCTCTTAAGCCCTGTTGTTCGTGCATTAATTCTACGTATTGAGGGTCGTCTTTGTCTAGGTCTTGAAACTTTAATAAAATATTTTCTTCTTCTATTGAGAAATATACTAGGTTTTCAAGGATTTCTCGCAAAACATCCATGTCTTCATAGTTTTTATTTTTCTCATTTTCCTTTTTCATGTTAGTGAAAAAATTTGCTAATTCTTCTAGTTGCTCACCAGCTTCCTGTTGAGATTTATTTGCTCGTTTTTTGTTTGATTTTTTTAAATGCTCTTCCGCTTTTTTTAACTCTTCTTGTATGCTTGCTTCTTTTGTTTTAGTCTCTGAAATGTCATGTTTGTTTTCTAGTTCTTTATTAAGTTCTTTTAATTTTTCTATCTCTTTTTGAATGTTTTTAAATTTTTCTATTTGGTTTTGTTGGTCGGCTATCTGTTCAGTCAATTCATTTTCTTTTTTTGACAAATCAATTTGATTTTTGCTAAGCTTTCCTAGCTGATTAATTACATCATCTAATTGTTGTTCAAATTCTACTTGTTTCAATATTTCTAAATTACGATCTAATTCTTTTTCTAAGTCTTCATTTGACAGTTGTAGTTCTTTTAATTTTTCTTGGAGTTCATTTTTATTCAATTCTTCTCTCAGCTCATTTAATTCTTGGTAAAGCTCTTTCATTTCCTCGGGCATAATTTGATTAAATAATTTTTCTAATTCATTTTGCTTTTTCAACATCTCTTCAGTAGGATTTGACATTGCATTCATTTTTTCAAAGTTGTCTTTTGCCGCGTTCTGCATGTTTTTTATTGTTTCTTCAACTTTCTTTTGTTTCGTTAAAATTTCTTCTAGTTTTTTCCGGTCTCTCCAGTCTAAAGAATCTTTTTCAATTAATGACATTTCAAATTCTGTTAGTTCTTCTTTTAATTTTTGCAGCATTGATATTTCAGCAGAAATATTGCTTTTGACAATCTCATTGTTTTCGGAATAATCATCTTTTACTTCGTCATATGTAGCGATATTGATATTAATGATTTCACTTGTCATTGATTTATAGCCGTTTTTTTTGTCGTTGTCACGCACAGTAAAATAGCAACTAATTGTTTCTCCAGGCAGAGCTTGCGATTTCACTTTTTGTAATGAATAAATGAAGGGTTGTGATCTTACGAAAGGATCAATCTCAATAGATTCAATAAAGTTGGTGTCTCTATCTAGTCCATAGATATTGCTGTTAAACTGCAGATCTAAAAACCCATAGTCATCTCGGATTAAACCATTAACCAAAGAAACTGATGATTCTTCTTCAATGTTTTTTATTGTAATAAATGGGTGTGAGTCCAAAATAATTTTAATGTCGTAATAAACAGTATCAATAAAGGATATTTTTGAATTAGCTAAAGAAATAGCATACTCACTGTCGCTATTTATTGTTTGTGTAATTTTAAAACGATTATCCGAGTATGGATTTACGGTCAAGTTATTTTTATTCATTCGAAATTTAAGCTCCGTAGTGTTTTGTGTTTCAAAGTCCCAGGTTAGAACAGTCCCTTCTGGGACACTTATGGATCCAATATTTTCCAGTAATTCTTTTTTTATTCTTGTGTGTTTTGGAGGCTTAACACTAATAGTGAGATTTTTTATTTCGGGTCTTTCAAGTATAGTGATTTCATATTGACGAGAGTATTCTTCATTGGCTGACAAATAAAATGGAGTGTTTTCTTGAAGCCCTTGAAATGTGTAAGCATATTCACTCGCAGATATTTTTTTCATTTTTTTCATTTTTTTATTATAATGAACAACAACTTCGTTTGGTCGCTCATCTCCTGAGAGAATCACATTGACTGTAATGCTTTCTTTCTCAACGCCAACTAGTGAATCAGAAGCTATATTAAAATAAAAAGGTGCAGGTTTTTCAAATTCTTGGTTGTAATTAATAATTCTTAAGGTGCTGTCAGAAATAACACGCTTGTTACCTGAAATAAAAAACAATAAAATAACTCCAATAGGTATTAGGATAAATCTGCTGTAGTAAAATGTCTTTTTCCAATTAATTGCTTTATTAAAGGGCGTGAGTTGTATCTTCTTTATTTTTTGATTAATACTTGCTTCTATTATTGCATTGTTTCCATCTTGAATATCATGCAGTTCTAAAATATTAATTAATTTATCAGAAACTTCTTCAAAATGTTGTCCAATGATTTTAGCTGCTTGCTCATGGGTTAGTGAGTTGGTGAGTTGCAACATTTTGATGGCGGGAATAATTATTAGCTTAATTATAATTAATATTGTTATTGAGCAGTATGTCCAAAAGAGCATTGTGCGCGCAAGAGTATTAAGAAACCCAAAATGTTCAATTATGGCAAAAACTATTAAAACAGAAAATAACGCAATTAAAGCATAAATGATTCCACGAAAAATCAAGTTTTTATAATACTCTTTAATAAAGCTATTTAGTTTTTGCAGCAGTATTTCATAATCGTTTTGCATAATACAAAAATAGTAATAAACACAAATCAGAGATATTGTGATTTAAATTATATTTGCTTTTGTTATTATTTAACTATGAATAAAGAAACAAGTAATATTAGAGTACGATTTGCGCCTAGTCCGACTGGACCTCTTCATATTGGCGGAGTGAGAACAGCACTATATAATTTTTTATTTGCTAGAAAGCATAAAGGAACATTTATTCTGCGTATAGAAGATACTGATCAAAAGCGATTTGTCCCAGGTGCCGAAAAATATATTTTTGACGCATTAAATTGGTGTGGCTTAACTCCGGATGAAGGCTCTAGTTTAGGAGGGGAAAAGGGGCCGTATCGACAATCTGAAAGAAAAGAAATATATCTATCATTTGCGCAGCAATTATTGGAATCGGGTCACGCTTATTATGCTTTTGATACTGCTGAAGAGCTTGATGAAATGAGAAAGAACATGAAAGCTTCCGGGGTGTTGGCTCCAACGTATAACAGCATCAGCAGATCTAGCATGCAAAATTCTTTAACATTAGGGCTTGATGAAACCAAAAAGCGTATTGAATTAGGAGATCCTTATGTTATTCGAATAAAAATGCCAAGAAATCAAGAAATCAAATTTAATGATAAAATTCGTGGCTGGGTTTCAGTAAATACTAATCATATTGATGACAAGGTTATATATAAATCTGACGGTATGCCAACATATCACCTTGCAAATGTGGTTGATGACTATTTGATGGAAATCACCCATGTTATAAGGGGTGAAGAGTGGCTCCCCTCAGCACCATTACATGTTTTTTTGTATGAATGCTTTGGCTGGTCTAGTAAGATGCCTAGTTTTGCTCATCTTCCATTAATTTTAAAACCAGATGGTAATGGAAAATTAAGTAAGCGTGATGGTGACAGGCTGGGTTTCCCGGTTTTCCCATTAAATTGGTCTGTGTCAGACACAAATGAGATTTTCAGTGGTTATAAGCAGCAGGGCTTTTATCCAGAAGCTTTTGTTAATATGCTTGCTTTTCTTGGCTGGAACCCTGGTTCTGAGCAGGAAATCTTTAGTTTAACAGATTTAATATCAGCGTTTTCTTTGGATAGAGTTGGTAAATCAGGTTCTAAATATGATTATGAAAAAACTAAGTGGTTTAACCAGCAACACCTTCGCTTAAAGTCGAATTCCGAGATATTTGAGGCAATTACTGTATTAGATAATTCTATTTTAGAAAAGTTTTCTAAAGAATATATTTTGGAAGTTATTAGCCTGGTGAAAGAAAGAGCAACCTTTGATTTAGATATTCTAAAAGAAGGAGCTTGTTTTTTCTCCAATGAAATTACTTTTGATACGTCCGCTGTAACTAAAAAATGGAATCCGGATTTTATACCTCATCTTAACTCTCTTTCGGAAAAGCTTTTTGCAATTAATAAATTTGATGAAAAAAATATTGAAAAAGTATTTCATGATTATTTACAAGAACACAATTTAGGTTTAGGCAAGATTATGCCAATGTTAAGAATAGCTACTACCGGTAGATTAGCGGGCCCTTCAATGTTTAGTAGTTTAGAAATAATGGGAAAAGAAAAAATGAAAACCAGAATAAAAGACGCTGTAAACAAAATAAAAAATGGGTAGAATCACATTAAATACTTTACAAGTATATGCTTATCACGGTTGTTTTGTTGAAGAAAACAAAATAGGTGCAGAGTATAATTTAAATATTTGGGTGGAAGGTGATTTTTCTAAAGCAGAAAAAACAGATTCTATAATTGACACAGTTGACTATGTTGCAATAGCAGATATTGCTTCCAATGAAATGGCAACACCTTCTAAATTAATAGAGCATGTTGCAGCCCGGATTTTATCTAAAATATTGTCTAGTTGGCCGGAAATTAAAAAAAGTGGATTAACAATTAAAAAGCTTGCTCCCCCCATGAATGAGTATGTGCAATCAGTAGAATATACTATTGAAAAATCACAATGAAAGCAAGATTATTTATCTTTCGGTAACTTTTTCTTATGTTTGCATTCTAGATTTTAGGTCGGATGGCCGAGTGGCTAGGCAGTGGTCTGCAAAACCATCTACACCGGTTCGAATCCGGTTCCGACCTCTATTTTACTAATTGTTTATGTGTCTTTGTGTACGCATTCGCGTTATCTCCCATTAAAAAAGTTATTAACAAAAAATTAACAATTTCCCTTGTTTTTTGAGGTTTTTTGTGTAAATTGAAGGCGTAGGATTACCCCCATTTGTGTTCGTTTTCCTGCATAATTTAATTATAATAAACTGAGCGTCAGACAATTTGTCTTTGGCGTTCAACTATTTATTTTTTAAAAATATGAGTAAAAAAAATACCCCTAATTCTAAAATTTTAGTAGCTATGAAAACAGAATTATTTTTTAAGAGACTATTGTCTCTATTAATAATCTTGTGTTGCACCTTTGGTTTTGCACAAGATTTTGACTACACGATTACAGATGCCAACATGACGGTTCAAGTTGATGCAGCTGTATGTAGTTCAGTTATGGAACCCGGCGACTTACTAGGCGCCTTTTTTACTAATGGATCTGGAGATCTTCAAAATGCGGGATACCTCGAGTTTGAGGGAGACCAACTTGCAGTCGCGGTTTGGGCTTCGGAGTCTGGACTTGGCAATGGTTTTGCTGCTGGTGATGAGATTCAGTGGGCAATGTATGATCAGTCTGCAGGCGAAACAGTACTTTTAGATGCTGAGATGAACGGAGAGGCTCCCTTTTCTGAAATATTCGTTGCAAATGGTTTTGGCCAAGTTACATCTTTAGCTGTTGCTACGGGAGGATCATGTGCAGATGATGATACAGCTGTTGCGGCCTTTGGTGGTTGTGCAGGTGCTATTGCTGCTCTTGGATGTGACTTTGTCTTTGCAGGTGTGCCAATAGGAGAATCTTGTCCAGTAAGTTGTGATTCTTGTCCAAGTACATGTGAAGATGATGATACTGCTGTTTCAGCCTTTGGTGGTTGTGCAGGTGCTGTTGCAGCTTTAGGTTGTGACTTTGTCTTTGCTGGTGTGCCGATAGGAGAATCTTGTCCATTGACTTGTGATTCTTGTGGTGGTGCAGAACCAGTACCGGGATGTACAGATGATACAGCATGTAATTACGATGAAGATGCAACGGAAGATGATAATTCATGTATTTCTCCAACAGCTTGTTGGGATGGTTCAGCAACTTGTGATGGTTCGTGTCCGGATTTAGGGGATATGGATTACACGATTACGGATGCAAATATGACCGTTCAAGTTTATGCAGATCAAGTATTTATGAATGGCACCACACCAGCTCCTGTAGGTTCTTTATTAGGAGCATATTATATTAATGACGCAGGTGATTATGCGAATGCGGGTTATGCAACATTAGATGGATCAGACCAGTATGCAATTGCAGTATGGGCATCAGAATCAGGACTTGATAATGGTTTTGCTGCTGGCGAAGAAATTACTTGGGTTCTTCAAATTGGAGACGATTTGTTTGTTGCTGATGCAGTAACTATGTCAACAGCTGCTCCATTTTCTGCAACATTCGTTGCAAATGGGTTTGGTCAAATTATTAGTGTACAATTCTCAGGTGACTATTCAGCACCTGTTTCAGGATGTACAGATGCCACAGCATGTAACTACGACGATACGGCTACTATCGACGATAGCTCATGTACATATGCTGAATCAGGTTTAGATTGTAATGGAAACTGTTTAGCAGATGCCGATGGGGATGGCGTTTGTGATGGTGATGAAATCTCAGGATGTACAGATAATACAGCATGTAACCACGATTCTTCAGCTACGGATGACGATGGTTCATGTACATATGCAGCAGAAAACTTTGACTGTGACGGAAACTGTACTGCAGATGTTGATTGTAACGGTGTTTGTGGCGGTGATGCAGTAGCAGATAATTGTGGTACTTGTGATAACGACGCTTCTAATGACTGTGTACAAGATTGTGCTGGTGAATGGGGCGGTGATGCAGTAGCAGATAATTGTGGTACTTGTGATAACGACGCTTCTAATGATTGTGTACAAGATTGTGCAGATGTTTGGGGCGGTGATGCAGTAGTAGATAATTGTGGTACTTGTGATAACGACGCTTCTAATGATTGTGTACAGGATTGTGCAGGTGAATGGGGCGGTGATGCAGTAGCAGATAATTGTGGTACTTGTGATAACG
>PAMG01000031.1 GCA_002707245.1 Flavobacteriales bacterium | reverse complement strand
AACTTTGGATACCAGGGTATGCACTCTGCAATTGATGCATTAGTAGACAGAAAAGATGTAATTGTATATGATTCTGAGTCTCATGCATGCATATTAGACGGAGTTAGACTACATATGGGAAAAAGATATCAATATCCACATAACAATATTGAGAAGTTGAAAAAACAACTTGATAGAGCTACAGCTATTATTAATGATACGGGTGGGTCAATATTAGTTGTTACTGAAGGAGTTTTTGGGATGGCAGGAGATTTGGGTAAACTAAAGGAAATATGTAATTTAAAAAACCAATATTCATTTAGATTGTTTGTGGATGATGCACATGGTATCGGAACAATGGGTAAGAATGGAATTGGAACAGGAGAACACCTTGGCGTACAAAATGAAATTGATGTATACTTTGGAACTTTTGCTAAAAGTTTTTCTAGTATTGGTGCTTTCATTAGTGCAGATCAAGATGTTATAGAATATCTGAGATACAATATTCGATCACAAATATTTGCTAAATCACTACCAATGCCTATCGTAATAGGAGCATTGAAAAGATTGGAAATTATGAGAACAGATTCTTCTCTAAGACAGAATCTGTGGAAAATAACCAAAAAACTACAAGCAGGATTAAAAGATAATGGATTTAATTTAGGACACACAGAAAGCTGTGTAACTCCTGTGTTTTTATCAGGAGGTGTCGGTGAAGCAACAAATTTAACTGTAGACTTAAGAGAAAACTATGGTATATTTTGCTCTATCGTTACATATCCTGTAGTACCAAAAGGAGTAATTATGCTTAGACTAATACCCACAGCTGTCCATACAGAAGATGATGTGGAAACAACAATTGATGCTTTTAAAGAAGTTAAAGAAAAGCTTTTCTCTGGCGCATATCAATCAGATAAAATCGCTAAATTTTAAATATATATTCAATATTTGATTGTATATCTTTTACCAATAGTATTATCACTATAAATATCAAAAACAATACCATTTTGATTCACCCTAATCTCTCGCCCATAAATATCAACTGTTTTTAGAATTTTTTTAGCAACATTATTTTCCATTATACCAAGGGGTAAAGGCACGCAATCTATGCCAGGATCCATCTGAAAAGAATCACTCTCAATCATAAATAACGCAGAATTAATAGAACCAAACCCATTAGTTGCATATGAATCAGAAAAAGGAGAATCTATAGACATATTAGGAGTAACATCAATTATTGTTTCACCAATGAAACCAGTAAACAAGCAAGCCTTAAAAACATAAGGTTCTCCCTCTGAAAAACCATCTTTTTCAGTAGTAGTAGGATCATCACCCCAAGCAGCAACTGCCATACTTTGAGAACTATCCCATTCGGTATATCCACCACAAATATATTCACCATTATCATCCAAATAAAATACACCTATCCACATAGGACATTCAATACTAGTCAAAGGAATTGTTTGTTCTTCAAGTTCAAAGACACTTATATCTAATAAAATATTATCAAAATTAGCAGCTTGAATAGCTATAACAGCATTATTAGCAGTCACAGTGTATTCCCATCCACAGTAATTAGCTTCCTGAGAATAACTAAAAAAGTTAATAAAGCCAATAACAAAAAGTATATATAATTTCTTCATATTTTATTTTTTATTTTTCTACAACAAGATTTTTAACAAATCTTACATCATTAATTATTATTTCAACTAAATAAACACCAGTAGATAAATGTTCTATATCAAAATCTCGATATACGTCTTTAGCATATATTTCTTCTCTAACTAAAGTTTGACCCAGCATATTATTGATAGCTATTTCTATGTCAGAAGACGTGTCCAATGTTATATTTAACCCTACTCTATCATTTGCTGGATTGGGGTAAATAACAAAACTATTACCATCATAACTCTCAACACTAATATTAGGTATACATGATTCTGTGTTGTTGATAGTTAATACATTTTCATAATCTTGATTCACAACATCAATAATAGTTTCAACACATGTATTCTCTCCTATTGTAGAATAATAAATTCTACATAATGGCGCAGGTTCATAATTTTTAACAATTAAAGAGTCTTCATAAGAAATCCCCATAACCATACCATTTGTCATTGAGAAAGAAGGAGTAATTGGATAATCTTCAACTAAATTTTCAACCGAACTTATAGTCATATTACCCATTACAAACTGATATCCTAATATCTCATTATCTGGATTTAAAACATGTATGTCAACATAGCCCTCTTCTAAATTCACATCGCCAATGCTAAACGTAACCGTATCATTCGGATTTGTTATCGACAAACCAAATTCACATGGCTCAGCTTGATTATCTCTAGTAATTTGCTCTGAATTTTCAACACAATTTACAAGTAATGCTACATCTGTAACAGTAATCTCACCATCCATATCTAAATCACTACAAGCATTAGTAGTCCAATCATCAGCAATAATATCTAATGAATATGCTTCCATATCAGCAATATCTAAAAATGTATCAAGATTAATATCTCCCGCAATCGACTCTCCACCACAAATACCATTGCAATCATATTGAGCATTTCCAAATTCTACTCCATTACAATCAGTATAAACAGCACACTCTCCAAGCCCATAAGGATTCTCATCTTCGTCGTTCAAAACACCGTCTCCATCTATATCAGTATCATTACTATTCATAACCCCATCCCCATCAACATCTGGATCATTCATATTATCAATACCATCGCCATCTATATCTGTAGCTAGATAATAATCTTTGGTGCCGTCACTAGTAGTAAAAACACCTATACATGTTTGCTCCCAATTATTTTCATAACTAAGCTCAACATTTCCAATTGCATCAGGGTCTTGATCCCAATTAGTTCTTACCACAAATGTATATTCTCCATCTGGAACATTAGTGATATCAATCCACTGACAAGAAAGCCCTGATCCATAAATATCTCCACATCCCGCTGATATTCCCATTACACTACAACCATAAGTATATGTTCCTGCTGGTACTCCTAATTCAGAATCTCCACTACACTCTAAGTCCATAACACAAAATCCATTTTTAAATCCAACAGGAAGAATTTGTCCATCAGAATCAAATAAAACATATTCTGCATAACCTTTATAATGCCAGTGATTATGACATTCATCCCACTCAAATTGACTAGTTTCTTCATTATCTGAGACTGAACCAATAAAATAATCTTGATTTCCCACATTTTTAATCCAAGTATCAAATCTAATAATTGATCTATCTCCATATCCAGTCAAACATCCTTCTTCAATAGCACAACCATCCTCATTAGTATAAGCCTGTAAATACATACTAGACTCAAATGGCATTACCAAAAGATCTGGGCCATTAANACAATCAGGATTTCCAGGATAAATACAAGANCCATCATCACTTTCAGCAATAGGATTATAGTTACANGCNNTCGTATCTGTACAGCCAGANACAGGACCTATATAATTTAATTCCCAATCAATATTTTCACAATCTCCTTTAATTCTAATNTAATAACTATCTCCTGCTGACATAAGTGGAAANANTTGTGANTGAACTCCACATAAGTCATCATTATAATAAATAGTTCCATCATTATAATCAGANGGNACTANNCCTGTACAATAATCATAAACATAAATAACCGTATTACAATCTGAATCACATGTGTTAATATCATACTGTCCATTTACTTCAGCTGTAAATACATACCAATAATCATCTGTTTCTGTTACATATTCACCTAAACCCACCTCTATTGCTGTATTACAGTCATATCCGGGAGGACAATTCATAGTAATAGAGCTATTATATTGAAAATCTGGGTCTTCTAATACAAGATCACCTTCATAGTACACCTCAACTCCACCACCAGAGAATATACCATCTCCATAACTATCATATAAAGTAAATATATAACACCCATCATCAGGAACACAGTACTGAAAAGGATAAGCTGTGTAATCTTCTTCAAAAATAGGATCTTCTGACCCCCATATAATACCTTGATTATCATTTAAAGAAAATGACGTCTCACCTGGGTAAGAGTCTGTTTCAATTAAAACGTCTATTTGTATTTCATTCTCACCACAAGTAACATCATATAAACAAGAACCATCATCATAAGTAGCATCAATATCAAAATTAATAACTGACGAATCTGTGCAACCATATATATCAAGTTCATCACATATACCATTCGCATTTAAATCATTTAAACAGTTTCCTGTACAATCATAATAAGTAGGTGGATAAATACAAGAAGAAGAGTAAAGCGCTGTTCCATCATAATTGCAGGCTGTTTCATCCATGCAACCATATAAAGCACAATCTTCTGATGCTATTAAAAAATTTTCAAATTCTCCATATCCAGAAGGAGACTCTCCATTATTATTCGCCAAAATAACTCCNCCATCACAAATACTAACTGAATATAATCCATTTGAATTCCANCCNTCTCCATAAGAATCGTAAGAATTAAAGGTATAAGTATCATCCNTNTTTAAACACNCATAAGTAGTATATATTTCCCAATCAACATAAAATGTGTTAANAGNAGGACTATTGGCAACAACAANACTNTCGACATCCATAATATCCCAAGTGATTTCACTAGCCCAATTACCTATAGAAATATCAATCATCACTAATTGTTGATTTTCTCCACATTGTGTCGGATAATCACATAGGCTAGGATCTGATATATAATTATCTTCACTATAATTTAAAGCAGCAACATCCATGCAGCCAGTAGTATATATACAACTTTCATCATCAAAAATAGCATCTTCTGCATAATTTTCTGCAGCTGGATCCATACATCCAAATGGATCACAAAAAACATTGAAACTAAAATCACCTTCTAATTCACTAAATCCACTAACATATATATAATATGTATAATCTGTTGAAGCATAAAATGAAACTTCTGAATGCAAATCACTACTTTCACAAACGAAACCATCATCATTACCTGTCACACATGAAATATTAAATCCATCATCTTGAAAAACATGTAATTTTGTGTCATAAGAAGAGTCACACATACGAATCAGAATCTCCGCATCATTACCTTCCAAATAATACCAAACTCCTGGAGAAGTGTCTACAGATGTGACACAGTAATAAAATCCCCATTCTGTTAACTGTGCGTTGTCGGATACATAACCAATGGTTGTTGATTCTATCGAACTATTACATGTGATTTCTAAAGCATCTGATATTTCATCATTATTTTGAGAAAAAGAAAAAAAAGTGACAAAAAAACAGAAAAAAAGAGTAAAAATATGCCTCATAATAAAAAAATTGAAATTTAACTATATATCAAATATACTCAAATTACTGCACTAAAATTTCTTAATTCTTGCTAAAACAAATAAGACCTTCTCAGATATTTTTATAAATTTGAAAAGAAATTTTTAATTATAGGTCAACATTGAAATCAAAAACCAACTTAATTATAACATTATTTATATTACTGGGAGTTTTAACCAGGTTGATTCCACACGCAGATAATTTCACTGCAGTATACGCTATTGCATTGTTTGCAGGAGCTTGTTTTAGCAATAAAAAAACAGCTCTCTTAATTCCAATATTGATCATGACAACATCTGACTTCCTGTTAGGTCAAAGTATGGTGTTATCTGTATATATTAGTTTTATGCTAATTGTTTTGTTAGGGTTTTTCTTAAAACAGAAAGATCATTTTTCACATATTACGAGCTTTGCAATAGTAGCAAGTTTAATCTTTTTTGTCACAACTAATTTTGCTGTATGGCTATCCTCTAGTCCAGCAGACGGAATATATTACTGCCCAATGAACCTAGAAGGCCTGCTAAAATGCTATACACAAGCTATTCCTTTCTTTTGGAATACGTTATTTTCAACAATAACATACTCTATAATTTTATTTTACTCATTTAAAGTAGTTCAAAATCAAGTAGCTATAGAATCAAAATGAAAGAAATACTAATACTTGGTGGTGGGCGAGTTGGTAGTGCAATAGCATATGATTTATGTGATGCTTATTCTATAACTGTCGCTGATATTAATGAATCAACATTAAAAAAATTAACTCAAAATCATAATGTAAAAACTAAACAATGTGATTGTTCTAATTCAAACGAATTAAAAAAAATTATCAAAACATATGATTTAATTATTTCAGCTGTTCCTGGATTTATGGGATTTCAAACATTAAAAACAATAATTGAAAACAATAAATCTGTTGTTGATATTTCATTCTTTCCTGAAGATGCATTAGAACTAAATGAATTAGCAAAACAACATAATGTTACAGCTTTAGTTGATTTTGGGGTTGCGCCTGGATTAGGCAATATCCTTTTTGGGCATTATGACACATTAATGGATATTGATTCTTATGAATGTTACGTTGGTGGGTTACCAAAAGAAAAAATTCCACCTTTTCAATATAAGGCGCCTTTTTCTCCAATTGATGTAATTGAAGAATACACTAGACCTGCTCGATTATTTGAAAATTCTAAAATCATCACGAAAGACCCTCTAACAGATTTGGAAATCATAAATTTTTCAACAAATGAAGATCTAGAAGCATTTAACACAGATGGACTACGAAGTTTATTATTTACTATGGCTCATGTACCAGATATGAAAGAAAAAACATTACGCTATCCAGGGCATGCAGAGTTAATACAAAAACTGAAAAATGAAGGACTTTTCCATCCAGATATAGTTGACACAACTGCAGAAAATTTAAAAAAAGAATGGCTTTTAGAAGAGGGTGAAGAAGAATTTACTGTAATGAGAATTATTATTAAAAATAAAAATAAAAATATTCAGATTGATTTATATGATGAATATCATAAAAAAACCCGAACCACATCAATGGCTCGAACCACAGGTTACACATGTACAGCAGGAGCTAATTTACTAATTAATAACATATTTGATAAAAAAGGAGTTTTTCCTCCAGAATTAGTTGGAAAGGATATAAACAGCTACCAATTTATTATAAAGTATTTACAAGAAAGAGAAATTAATTTAAAAACAATTAAAACTTAATTCCAGATAAATATTTATATTTATANTCTAAGAAATCATATTATAAATTAACTTAAAATTTTAAAAAAATGGCTGAAGAAAAAACATCAAACTGTGGCTCAAAATCTAATAACTGTTATGCCATCATTGCATTATGTGTATCATTTTTAGCTATAGGAATGCTACTTGGTAATTGGATGGGGAAATGTACAAAAACAAAAACATATTATGATACAAAAAAATGTCAATCTTACTCAGTAGATGGAAAAGCTGGAAGCACATGTAACTGGTCAAAATATGATAAAAAAGAATGTAAAACAGATTCTACAAAAAATTAATAATTAACCGCTAAAAATATTCAAAGTGAAAACACATAAAATTTGTAAATACTTTATTCTATTACTATTAATTATATCATGTAATCCCATTAATAACACAACAGAGGATAATTTTAAATATTTAACCGAACAATTTGCTGATGTTAAAACAATTAGATATAAAGTTCCGGGATTTGAAAATCTTGATTTAAGACAAAAAAAATTAATTTATTATCTATCTAAAGCATCATTAAGTGGAAGAGATATAATATTTGACCAAAACTATAGACATAATTTAAGAATTCGCAGGACTTTAGAGGCAATTATAGATGGCTATTCAGGAGACAGAAACACACAAGAATTTGATGACTTTATGGTTTACACAAAACGTGTATGGTTCTCAGGAGGTATACATCATCATTATTCAAGTGCCAAAATACAACCAAAATTTAACTCTGAATATTTTATTGAGTTAATTAATAAAACTGAAGTATCTGANGAACATCCTTTNCCTTTATTAGANGGNGAAGATNAAATGGATTTAGCAAGATTTGTAGTAANNATTATTTTTAACCANGAAATCGATCAAAAAAGAGTNAATCGTGATGCTGATGCNGATATAATTTTAAATTCAGCAAACAACTACTACGGATTTAATATTGATGAAAATGACGTAAATATATTCTATAATAAAGAAATTGAAACAAGAGCTCCAGAATATGGATTAAATTCAAAATTAACAAAAGATGAAAATGGCAAAATATATGAAAAAGTCTACAAAATTGGTGGAATGTATGGAGAAGCGATAGAAAAGATTGTATACTGGATTGAAAAAGCAAAAACTGTCGCAGAAAATGAAAATCAACAAAAATCATTCGATCTTTTAATTCAGTATTACACAACAGGTGATTTGAAAAAATGGGATGAGTATTGTATCCAATGGGTAAACACAAAAACTGACATTGACTGGATTAACGGATTTGTTGAAGTATATGGAGATGCTGCAGGTAGAAAAGGAGCTTATGAATCTATTGTTCAAATAAAAGATATGGAAGCTTCTAAAACCACTGAAGTAATCAATGAATATGTTCAATGGTTTGAAGATAATTCAAGCATTATGGATGAGCATAAAAAAGAAGATGTGGTAGGAGTCAGTTATAAAGTAGTAACTGTAGCCATGGAATCAGGTGACGCATCCCCTTCTTCTCCAATTGGAGTGAATTTGCCAAATAATAATTGGATAAGAACAGAGCACGGATCCAAATCGGTAAGCTTAGGAAATCTAATTGCAGCATATGGAGGAGCAGCTACTGGTGGTGGCTTTTTAGAAGAATTTTGCTATACTGAAGAGGAAGCTGAAAGGGCACGAAAATATGGTGATGTAGCAGATAAATTAGGAACCTTACTTCATGAAGTTGTTGGACATGCATCAGGAAAAATTAATGAAGGTGTAGGGACTCCTAAAGAAACATTGAAAAATTATAAATCTACACTAGAAGAAGCACGAGCAGATTTAGTGGCCCTATACTACATCATGAATGATAAACTTGTAGAAATAGGATTAATGGAATCATTAGAATATGGAAAAGCAGAATATGATTCTTATATAAGAAATGGATTAATGCTTCAGTTAAGAAGAATTGAATTAGGTGAAAATATAGAACAAGATCATATGAGGAATAGACAACTAGTTGCAAAATGGGCATATGAAAAAGGTTTAAATGAAAATGTAATTGAGAAAAAAATTCAAACTGACACACTCGGAAACACAAAAACATTTTTTATAGTTAATGATTATAACAAGCTCCAAAATATTTTTGGACAATTATTAAGAGAAATTCAACGTATTACATCTGAAGGTGATTTTGATGCAGGAAAAGAACTAGTCGAAAATTATGGTGTAAAAGTAGATATAAATCTTCACACAGAAGTTCTCGAAAGATCTAAACAATTTAATAGTGCTCCATATGGCGGGTTTATAAACCCAAAATACACAATGATTTATGACGATGCAGGTGAAATCAAAGATGTTTCAATTACATATCCTGATTGTTTCAAAACACAAATGATGAGATATGCAAAAGATTATTCTTTTTTGCCGGATGTAAATTAACTTTTCACAAAAGTGATTCCTTCCTGAGCTAATTCTGCTAAAATAGGTTTATATATCTCCTTATAAATAGGTATACGTACACCTTTGAGTGAAATCTTTTCATCTAGAATTAGTTTACAAGCAAAAAATACAGGTAAACCCACTGTTTTAGCCATTCCTGTCTGTATATTATCATCTCCTTTTACAACCATAGAAAGTGTTAAATGTTTACATTGATTACCTAAATAATATTCAAATTTATGTTGCATAACAATCATATCCTTATCACTATCTTCTAAAGACCACTTTTGTTGTAAAATTTGCATTAAATAATCTGCTGGTGAAGCAAAAATTAAGTTTTTATGTTTTGGATTAAATAAATCGATATAATTCATTTTTTCAGTTATATCAGGATTATTTAATTCTTTTATATAATTATCAAATTTTGTTTTGGAAATTATTTCTTGAGTAGAATCTTCTGATGTCATACCAAGTTGCACAAACACATTCCAAGCATTCGAAAAACCAACTTTTCTTAAAGTCCCTCTCACAATTGTTGTAGCAGCAGTTAAATTATATTTTTTTTGATAATGCAATGAATCCCTATTTGCATATGATTCAAATTCACCATATTTAGGAACAACAACCTTTTCCAGGTTCGAGAACACCTGACTATAAGTAAATTCTTTAATATTATCATTTTTCAAATATACTGCGCCACTTTTACCTGCTAAAACTACATTCCTAGGATTCCATGTAAATTTATAATTCCAAGGATTGTTGTCTGATTCTGGTGCAATTAATCCACCACAAAAAGATTTAAATACACTAATACGAGCACCTTCATCTTTCAATCTATCAATCACATCCATAGCTGAAATATGATCAATTCCTGGATCAAGACCTATTTCATTTAAAATAATAATATTTGCTTTTTTAGCAGACTCATGCAATTCACGAATTTCCTGAGAAACATATGATGCTGTTATTAAATTTTTTCTAAACCGAATACAATCTTTTGCTACCACAAGATGAAACCTTGGAGGCATCATAGAAATTACAAGATCAGATTTAGCAATCTGAATTCTTCTTAAGGAATCATTATTAATATCCAATTGCATAAACTCAATGTTTGAGTTTTCTAAATATTGTTGAATAAATTCATTAAGATATTGGTCAGCAAAAACAATCTTAATATTTGCAATATTAGCATAGTTTACTAAATACTTTATTAATGTGTGAGTAGACCTTCCTACCCCTAATAACAAAATTGTTTTCATAATTTTTCAAAAAATAATAATTTTATTTGACAACTAAATGAAATAAATACATAAATTAGTCTCATCTTAATTATATAAATCTTAATAAAGATGAAAAAAAGACTTCTATATATTGGTATAATTATACTATTCCCTACTTTTATTATCGCTAATGACTGTAATCATATAATGGATGATAATCGAATGGAAATCATAATTGAGCAACTAAATAACAAATCTGATGACACAAAAAGATTAAATGTTATAAAAACATATTTACAAAGACTTTGTATTAATACTGATCAAATGCTGTCTATTATGAAAGTGTTTGATTCAAAAGAAATTCAGAAAGAATTTTTCACATATTCCAAAGAATATATTACTGACTTGGAACGTTATAATAAAATAAATACCAACTAATATATATATCACTTAAATATTAAGTAAGATGAATACAATTGGCACAAAATCACCGGTTGATATAGTTAGTTTCATTAATGATAATTCGGATATATCTTGGAACCTGACTCCACATGAACTCGAACAATCTACCATAGAATTGAAGATGGGTCAAGTAACAAATACTGGCGCACTAGCTATTGATACAGGTAAATTTACTGGAAGAGCACCAAAAGACAGATTCATAGTTCAAGATGAAAACACAACCAAAACTATTGATTGGGGCAAAATAAATCAACCTATTAATAGTGCAAACTATACGATGTTAAAGAATCATATCATCAACTATCTAAAAGGGAAGAAAATATTTGGAAGAAATGCTTATGCATGCGCAGATATATCTCAAAAATTAGACATCACATTAATTACTGAACATCCTTGGTCTAATCTTTTTGGGTATAATATGTTTCTAAGACCGAAAGAATTGGTGAAAAAAAATCAAACAGAAAATAATTGGACAATATTATGTGCACCTGGGCTACATGTTGAAAACCCAAAAGGATACGGTCTTAATCAATCAAACTTTTCTATATTAAACTTCACAGAAAAAGTAATAATAATAGCCGGCACAGGATACACAGGAGAAATTAAAAAAGGGATTTTTTCTGTTCTAAATTATATTCTACCAAAACAGAAAAATATATTACCTATGCACTGTTCCGCAAACATTGGGAACAATAATGATACTTCTTTGTTTTTTGGCCTTTCTGGAACCGGTAAAACAACACTTTCTGCAGACCCAAACAGAAGACTTATTGGAGATGATGAACACGGGTGGTCAGATAAATCTATTTTTAATTTTGAAGGAGGATGTTATGCTAAATGCATTAATCTTTCATATGAAAAAGAACCCGATATTTTTGCAGCTATCAAAAAAGGAGCTTTATTAGAGAATATTAGCTTAAAACATAACAATGAGGTAGATTATAGTGATGCGTCTAAGACAGAAAACACAAGAGTTAGCTACCCAATTTTTCATATTAAGAATATTGCTAAGCCATCTGTAGGTCCATTGCCAAAAAATATATTTTTTCTAACCGCAGATGCGTTTGGTGTATTACCTCCAATATCAAAATTAAATACTAATCAAACAATGTATCATTTTATATCTGGATACACCTCTAAAGTTGCTGGAACAGAAGAAGGTGTCAAAGAACCTGAAGCAACTTTCTCAGCTTGTTTTGGATCTCCATTCATGCCTCTTCATCCAACTTTTTACGCAAAAATGTTAGGTGAAAAAATGAAAAAAGAAAATGTAAATGTTTGGCTAATTAATACAGGTTGGTCAGGTGGGCCTTATGGCATAGGTAGCCGAATTCAACTAAAATATACAAGAGCAATGATTCACGCAGCAATGACTAATCAATTAGAAAATGTACAATCCTTAAAACATGAAATATTTGGTCTAATAATGCCCGTTTCTTGTCCAAATGTACCTGAAGATATACTTAATCCAATTAACACTTGGAAAAACAAAGAAGAATATAAAAAAGAAGCAGTAAAATTGGCAACTCTTTTTCATGAAAATTTTAAATCAATAGAATTATCTGTTAAAAATGAATCAAATATAAGTAAAGCCGATTTGAAAGATATTTTACTAGGATCGCCAAATAAAATATAAAAAAATCATGGATCTTTTTTTTTCCAAAAACATCAAAAAAGAAAAACAAATATTATCACTGGATGAAAGTAAGCATTGCTTGCTCTCATTAAGAAAAAAAATCAACGACAAAATATGGTTGACAGAGGGAGATGGGGTTTTATATAGTGCAGATATTTGTTCAATAAAAAATAAGAAAATTGAATATAATAATTTGCAAATAATCTCTAAAAAAATAAACTCACCTAAAATTCACATTGCTATTGCACCTACTAAAAACAAAAGTAGATTTGAATGGTTTTTAGAAAAAGCCACAGAAATAGGAGTTGATGAAATTTCTCCACTTATATGTAAAAACTCTGAACGAAAAATAATTAATGAGACAAGATGTGTAAAAATTTTAATAGCAGCGATGAAACAGGCGCAAAACAGTATTCTACCAAAACTAAATAAACCAATAGTATTTGCAGATTTTTTCAAAAAAAGAAAAAAAAATATATATATAGCACATTGCTATGATACAGAAAAAATAAATTTTAAAAATATTTTGTTCAATAAAAAAAAGAAAAAAGAAAATATTACAATCCTGATTGGACCAGAGGGTGATTTCACTACTAGCGAAATTATGTTGAGTGAAAAAATGGGTGGCACATCAATTAACTTAAGTGACAATAGATTAAGAACAGAAACTGCTGCTATTCTAGCATCTAGTATAGCTAAAACAATACTGTAAATTATATTTATTAAATTTGTGCCACTTATATATGATATATATTATGATTCGATTAGTTTTTTTATTCATACTAATGAGCTCATGTTCCATGTCACAAAGCAGTTATGAACTTGCTGTCTTGAAATATCAAGGGGGTGGAGATTGGTATGCTAATCCTAGTTCATTAAAAAATTTAGCAATTTTTTGTAATCAAAATCTAAATATGAATATCTCTCAAGAATATGACATTATTACTCCAAGTAGTCAAGAATTATTTAATTATCCTTATATATACATGACAGGCCATGGAAATGTCTTGTTCAGTGAATCTGATGTGTTAAATATGAGAAAATACTTAAAAGGAGTAGGGTTTTTACATATAGATGATAATTATGGAATGGACCAATATATTCGAACTGAAATGAAAAAAATATTTCCAGATTTAGATTTTATAGAACTACCAAAAGAACATGAGATATATAATAATATTTATAAATTTGAAAATGGATTACCTAAAATTCACGAACATGACAACAAACCCGCACAAGGTCTTGCATTAATGTATAAAAATAAGATTGTGTGTTTTTACTCTTATGAATCTGATTTAGGAGATGGATGGGAAGATGCTAATGTTCACAAGAACCCTGAACACATAAGAAGAGAATCCCTGAAAATGGGTGCAAATATTTTAGCATACATCATGAATCCGACGTCAATAAAATGAAAGAATCTATCAAAAATATTATACTATTAGGATTAATTGTTATATCATTTGTAATACTCCCAAAAATTCAACTATTAATTATATATTTTTTCATATCTATAGTGATTTCAATTAGCATTAACCCGTTAAACAACCGTATTTGCAAGATTAAAATTGGAAAAATAAAAATTAACAAATCACTATCCGCTATTCTGTGTTTATTCTTATTTGCTTCCTTAATATCATTAATTATACTAATAATATCTCCATTAATCATGAGAGAGTTCAAAATTATTAGCTCAGTTAACCTTAATGAAATACAGCAGTTTTTAAATATTTTAACTAAAGACATCAATGAAAAAATTGGCACAACAAACATTCAGTTAGGGGATTATTTTTTAGAGCTAATCAACATAATGAATATGTCTTCAATTAGTGGGGTTTTTCAGTCAATGTTTTCTGTACTTGGGAATATATTGCTTGCAATCTTTTCTATTTTATTTATATCTTTTTTCTTACTAAGAGATAAGGATATACTGAAAGAAAAAGCAATAGAAAAAATGTCTCTCTTAACAGAAAAATCAAAAGAAAAAACAAATACAATTATTTATTTTATAAGGAGATACTTTGTAGGATTATGTCTTCAAACAACTATAATGTTTATATTATTTGGGATAGCAATGAT
>PAMG01000030.1 GCA_002707245.1 Flavobacteriales bacterium | reverse complement strand
GATATCCTAAAATACTTATTTCTTCAAAATTAGATGCATCCAATGCTCCCCTTTGATTTAAAACAACAGAAAGCAAGGTTGTACTGTCTTTAAGCTTTAGTAAATTAATCACATCTGAAGTATCACGCATTTGAGGAACAGCTTTAGGGGACACAAAACTGCCAACATCAATAACATCAAAACCAACTTGAACTAATGAATTAATATAATGTGCTTTTTTTGATGCAGGTATATATTCTTTTAAACCCTGCATTGCATCTCTAGGACATTCTACTATTTGAATCTTTCTACTTACCATAATCTGAGCCTATTACTTTTATTTCAGTTCTTCTATTTTCTAACCTCCCCTCTTTAGTTTCATCATTATTAAGTGGGAAGTCAAAACCATATCCCTGATAACTTAATTGCTTTTCTTTTACACCAAACAAAACCAATGCCTCATATACTGATTTAGCTCTATTTTTAGATAATGTATAATTATATTCAGCAGAACCAATATTATCTGTATGACCTGATATTTCAATGATCAAATTATTATTTAACAATAAATAATTTGCAAATTTCTCTATTTCTAATAAAGATTCTTTAGTTAAAGAGTAATCGTCAAATTCATAATAGATGTTATTCAAATCCATTTTATTACCTATATTCAATCTATTAAGAACAATATTAATATTTTTCACATATTCATCTTTCTTCAAAACATAATCAGATGAAAAAAAATCATGATGATTAGAAAAAGTTGTAATAGAAAAACGTGATTCCATTGGAATAGAAAAAGAAAAATCACCCGAATTATCCGAAATCATTTCATCATGCCAAATATTATTTGCGCCATTAATCGATATAACACAACTCACTCCACTTCTATTAATAGAATCTAAAACAACACCATTTACAATAGCTACAGATTTAGCTTTAAATTTATATGGTAAATTAAATGAATAAATATCCAAATCGCCACCGACATTAGAGTTATAATATGCTTTTAACCCATCTTGTGAAACAATTAGACCGGACTCATCATGATGTGTGTTAATTGGATATCCTAAATTATTTACATGATTAACATTACCTAAACTATCAATATAAGCAACGTATAAATCAAACCCACCAAAACCTTGATGACCTTTAGATGAAAAGTACAATGTTTCGTTATCATAGTGTAAAAACGGAGTATATTCATCAGATGAAGTATTAACGGAAGGTCCTAAGTTAATAGGGCTCGACCAAGAATTATTGATTTTTTTAGATATCCAAATATCTGAGCCCCCATACCCTCCATGCCTATTGCTGGTGAAAAACAAAGTATTTCCATCAGCAGAAATACAAGGCTGAGACTCCCAAGATTTGCTATTAATAGTTGAACCTAAATTATAGGAGTCTGACCATAATGTATCACTAATTAACGTAGAATAATATAAATCACAACCACCATAACTATCAGGTCTGTTACAAGAGGTAAAAAACAAATCCTTACCATCTAAACTAACTGACAAAGATCCTTCTCGATAATCACTATTTATATTTTCACCTAATTTAATTGGGTTACTCCATTCATCATTTCTCTTTCTAGCAATAAAAAAGTCTTCATCTTGAAACTGAGTAGTCATATCCCTCAATGTATAGATAATTATATCCGAGTTAATAGGCATAGATGGAAAATAATCATCCGACTCTGAGTTAATACTTAATGAAACAGGATTAAAGACAATGGAATCTTGTTTATACTGAAATGCAAATGTATTTTTTTCTATTAAATTGAAAATTTCTGAATCAGTATTTGATGGTAATATAAAATCCCTATCATTAATCAATTCATTAAAAACCTCATAATTACCTGTGTGATACAATGACTTTAAAAACTGATATAAAGAAATACTACTAAGGTAACTTAAACCACTAGCGTTGTAGCTTTTTAAATAAAAAGACTNAGCCTGATTCATGTCTTTAAAATAAAAATAAATATCTCCAATTGCACTAAAAAAGCCAGGATCATTGCAAGTACACTCAATTTTAGACAATAATTCCAAAGCTTTTTTATTCTGACCTTTATGAATATGCTTTTCTATTTTTTTTAATTTTCTATTTGCTGGCTTGCAGTTATTCTGACTAAATGAGACAGTAAGCAAGAAAAAACTACAAAAAAACAGAAAATACTTCATTGTATATTTAAATATTTATGCATTTGCAAAGATAATTTCCATTTTTTTTGTTTTGATAAAAAATCTAAAATCAAAGGTTGCATCACTGTTTTCTTGCTCCATTCAGGCTGAAGATATAACAAACAAGAATCACTCACTTTTTCTGCTTCATCTACTGCCCATTGAAAATCGTGCTTATTATAAATAATTATTTTTAATTCAGAGGCATGTTGATATATTTCTGGTAATGGTTTTTTAATTTTTTTAGGAGATAAAGTAATCCAATCCCATTTACCACTAATAGGATAAGCTCCGGAAGTTTCAAGATGCAGCATGAAGCCTTCTTTAGATAATAAATTTNAAATTTTAGTCAAATCATGCATAAGTGGCTCACCACCAGTAAAAACAATATTTTTAATATTATTAGTTTTAGCCTTACTCACTAAATAGTCCAGACTAGTACTTGTTCCAGTATTTAAATCCCATGAATTTGGCTCATCACACCAATGACAACCAATATCACAACCTTGAGTTCTAATAAAATATGAAGAGGTTCCAGCATAATAGCCTTCACCCTGAATCGACACAAAAGTTTCTTTNATAGGTAACATTTTGTTATTGTATATATATTCATTAAAAATAAATAAAATGTAAATTAGTAAGGATGAAAAATCGAAAAATAATAATTAGCGGACCACCGGGAAGTGGAAAAACAACCATTATCAATGCATTAAAAGCAAAAGACTATAATTGTTTAGAAGAAATAAATCCAGCAAAAATTAATGATCCTACGATTAAAAACAATAAAAATTCACTAAGTGAATTCTTATTTAAACATAGAGAAAAACAATATAATCAATTCACAGGTCAATTAGCATTTTATGATAGAAGCATGATTGATGTTGTTGCATATTTAAGCTATTGGAACATACAATACCCAAAACATTGGAGTCAGATTATTCAAAATTGTCAATATGCAAATAATGTATTTTATACACCTAGTTGGAAAGAAATATATAAAAACTCGACAAATAGATTAGAAACATATAAAGAAGCTCAATTAATAGAAATTTTTTTAAAAAAAACTTATTTAGATTTTGGATACAATATTATTGAAATACCTAAAGTAGGGTTAGAAGAAAGATTGAATTTTATTATAAATAAAATATGACAAAAAATATTATTTTCTGCGGAACACCTGATTTTGCTACTGCTAGTTTACAAACACTATTTAAGTACCATAAAAAAGGACACTTTAACTTAAGTAGTGTAATTACCATTCCTGATAAAAAAATTGGCAGAGGTCAAAAAAAGCAACAATCAGCAGTAAAAAAAACTGCTAAAAAATTAAATATTCCTACTCTGGAGCCATCTGAATTAACAGATAAAATATTTCTCAACAAAATCAAATCATTAAAACCAGATTTAATTATAGTTATTGCATTTAAAAAACTTCCTAAAATATTATTTGAAATACCTAAACTTGGAACCATCAATCTCCATGCCTCTCTATTACCAAAGTATAGAGGTGCGGCACCAATTAATTGGGCTATTATTAATGGGGAAACAGAAACTGGATTAACTACATTTTTTATAAATGAGAAAATTGACACTGGCGATATTATTCTACAATCTAAAATAGAAATCCAAAAACACTGGCATGCAAAAGAATTACATGATAAATTAATGGAGAAAAGTCCAGAAATTATAATAGATACAATTGAAAAGATATTTACAAACAATTACAATCTAAAAAAACAAAATCACATTACAAAAGAGATAATAACTCAAGAACTACCCATAGCTCCTAAAATTGAAAAAAAAGATAGAATTTTCTACACAAAACATTTTCAAGGAAGTACAGCAGTCAAAAAAGCATATGACTTTATAAGAGGAATGTCTCCACCTGGTGTAAGAATTAAAATAGAAATAACAAAAACCAATAACGTAATTAAATCTCAAACAATTTTAATCACAAAAGTGTGTAATTATACAAAAGAAATTGAACACACTTTAAATGAGAGAATAAAACATCCTATTAACAAATCGGAATTAAGTATTTTAAAAAGAAAAAATCACCTGATAATCACAAACCCAAACGAAGAATGCAGTTTTCAGATTAAAAAAATAAAACCGGAAAACAGCAAGGAAATGTCTGATAAAGAATTTATCAATGGTTTTCTTAATACAGATTTTAAAAATATCAGAATAGCAAACTCTGATTAGATTTTTTTAAATAATTAAGGAGATAATCTATTTATAATCCATTTATTATTTTGATGTTTTGTATATAAAAAACGGTCATGCATTCTACTCTCCCTACCCTGCCAAAACTCTATAGAATTTGGAACTACTTTGTAGCCCCCCCAATAAGGCGGTTTTGAAATAGTTTTATTTTTAAATTTTTTTTCAAAATCATGAAACAATGCTTCTAAAACAAATCGATCCTTTATTACACTACTTTGACTAGAAGCCCAAGCTGAAATTTGAGATTTCCTAGGTCTTTTTTTAAAATAATTAACAGAGGATTCATGACTTATTTTTTGCACCAAACCATTTATACGAATCTGTCTTTGAAAATCTGGCCAAAAAAACAACAAACTTACACAAGGATTTAGTTTAATTTGCTCAGATTTCAAACTATTATAATTAGTATAGAAAATAAAACCATCTTGTTGCAATTCTTTTAATAAAACTACACGTGAACTCACACCTTTATTCTGTGAATAAGTAGAAAGCACCATCGCTGTTGGCTCTATAATTACATCTAACACTTCATTAAACCAAAGTTTAAACTGCTCTATTGGACATGATGCAAGAGAAGACTCATTCAATTGATCTCTTTTATAGTCTGTTCGTAGATTTTCTATTTTTTTCATATAGAATAATTATATCAATTAAATTTACTATAAAATATTTTATATATTAACAATATGAAAAATTCAATTGAAGCAGGAAGCATATTAATATCAAAACCATTTATAGAGGATATAAAATTTGAAAAGACTATTATTCTAGTAGTAGAACACAATAAAAATGGGACGATTGGGTTTATTATCAACAAAAAAACCACAATCGAATTACACGAAATCCTCAATAAAATCACACATAATAATCTAGAAGTGAAAAATGGAGGACCTGTAGAAGAAAACACTCTGTTTTTTCTTCACACATATCCAGATTTAATACATAACTCTCAAGAAATTAAAAATGGAGTATTTTGGGGCGGCGATATTGAAGACATCATAAAAGGATTAGAAAACGAAGAAATAAAACCTAATCAAATCGCTTTTTTTATGGGTTATTGTGGTTGGGAACCTCATCAATTACAAGCAGAAATATATGATGGATCTTGGATTGTCCATAAAATAGACATCAGTCGATTTAATGAAACTATAAATTGGTCTCAATTATTAATTGAAATAGATGAAGAATATAAAGTCTGGGCTACGGCTCCAACTACCTGTAAAATTGGTGGTGGAGAAATTCATTTAAACTAATAAATGAGAATTAAAAAAATTCAAAATATCAATCGTCTTATTTTGACCATAATGACTATTGTTAATCTGCCCAACCCATTTGACTCCACATATAACATTCGTAATAAAAATTTCTTCTGCATTTAAAAGATCTAAATAGGATAAACTTTTTTCCTGAATATTAAATTCTTTATTAGCACACAAAACTTTTCGCATCACACCATCTACACAACCATCTTGTATTGGTGGAGTAAATATTGAATCACCAAGGACAGCAAACAAATTACCAGATACAGTTTCAACAATATTCCGAAAATTATTCATTAATACAACATCATCATAATTATTTTCTCTTGCATAAATAGCTGCAAGTATATTTAACAATCTATTAGTACTTTTCAATTGAGACAAACTATTACTTTCAATATAATTATCTTTATAAACACCTAATTTTAATCCATTGATATTTAAATTATACCTACTCCCATCTAAAAGAGCTGCATCAATCATAAAATTGATAGAGTTTTTAGTAGGCAAATAATATCCACCATCTTTTCTAAAAAAAGTGATTCTAACCCTAGCAGATTTCTGATCTAATTGGTTTTGAATTAATAAATCTTGAATAAGCTTTCGAAATACATCCATATCAAAATTGAAGGGAACATCCATTTTCATTATAACAAAAGAGCTTGCCATTCTAAAATAATGTTCCTCAAAAAACAAAGGATCGCCTGAAAAACATCTAATCGTTTCAAAAAAAGCATCTCCATATTTAAAACCTCTGTTATCAGGAGACAAGAAAAACTTAGATTTATCAATATATTTTCCGTTATAACATATCTTTTCCATTTTCAACTCTAATCATTTTTACATGAGGTATTTGATCCTCTAAATATTGTTCACCAATAATCTTAAAACCAAGTTCTTCATAAAACTTTATTAGATAAACTTGTGCAGACATACTAATTACTCTGTTTTTTAATGAATCTGAATTTAAATCAATACCTCGTTGAACANGTTCTTTACCAAGTCCCATGCCTCGAAATCTCTTTCTTACTAAAATTCGACCAAAAGAAAGCTCATTTACATTGTTAGGCTTGATATAGATTCGCATATAAGCAATTAACACATCTTGTTTATAACACAATAAATGATCTGAGTCTTTATCTAAATTATCAGCATCTAAATAATTGCAATCTTGTTCAATAACAAAAACTTCTTGCCTAATCCTTAAAATTTGATATAATTCATCAATAGACAAAGAACTATAGTTTTTACATTTCCAAATCATCTTGATTTATAATTTTCTATTTCTTTTAACATCATATGATGACATTTATTATTTAAAATAAGTGAATCTTTAAATAAATCAGAATCTATAGCATCAAATATATGAAGTTTAATTTTTCCTGGTATCACTTTCATTTGTTTATCAGAAAACCTTTCTTGAGCATTAAACAATGCAATAGGAACAACTGGCACCTTAGTTTCAAGAGCTAGTCTAAACGCACCATTTCTAAATGGATGTAATAATTGATTTTCTTTTAAATCATAAGGATTCGATGATTTACTATCTCCTTTATTTTTCCAACCACCCTCTGGGAAGAGTATGATAGAAAAACCATTTGAAACTGCTTCTTTCATTAACTCATATCCTCTTTGTCTAGATGCTTTATCTTCTCTTTGAACAGGTATTTGCCCTGAGTGTTTTGCTATAAGACCAAACAGAGGCCATTTAAAGACTTCAGCCTTACCTAGATACTTAATTTTTGGACTAACTATAGAAGCAATGATGACTACATCTAAATAGGATTTATGATTAACAACATAAACACATGGTCCACTATGACTAAACGGATAAGTACCACTAATATCTTTTCTCATACCATATAAAAAAAGTAAAATATTGGCTACATAATACATGTAATTCATAAAAATCTTATTTCCAACACTACCTAAACAAAAAATAAAAAAAAGATTAATTGGAAAAAGAACTAAAAAAACAAGAAGAGTAATGAAAAAAGCCCAAATTGTCCAAATAGTTACAAGTAAATTAGTCATTTCAAAATATTAAAAGAATACCAAATATAACTATCACAATCTTATTTTCACATTCTATTTGTTTTATATTTGCAAATCATGAATATAGCATTTCACACATTAGGTTGTAAATTAAATTTTTCCGAGACTTCATTTATTGCAAATGACCTAAAAAACAATGGCTTTAATGAAGTAGAATTTAATGAAGTATCTGACATCTATGTCATTAATACATGTACGGTAACAGAAAACGCGAACAAAGAGTGTAAATACCTAGTCAGGAAGGTTTTAAGACAAAACAAAGAAGCCAGAGTAATAGTTATGGGGTGTTATGCACAATTGAAACCAAAAGAAATACAAAAAATAAAGGGTATAGATTTAATCCTTGGAAATAATGAGAAATTTAAATTAAAAAAATATCTTTCTAATTACTCGAAAAATAAAAATGCAAAAATCATAAAAACAGAAACTGCAGAATTAATGGATTTCAAATCTGCATTCTCATTTGGAAACAGAACACGATCTTTTTTAAAAATACAGGATGGTTGTAATTACAAATGTACATTCTGCACCATACCATTAGCAAGGGGTATCAATAGAAGTGATGAAATAAAAAACATCATTAAAAAAATAGATCAATTGAAAAAATCTGGTGTTAAAGAAATTGTATTAACTGGAGTAAATATTGGAGATTTCAAGACAAAAAATAATAAAAAACTAATAGACTTATTGAAAGAAATTGACTTAATAGATAATATCCGTGTAAGAATATCCTCGATTGAACCTAATTTAATAACCTCCGAAATAATTGATTTAATTAGTAAATCAAATACTTTTGTGCCACACTTTCATATTCCTCTTCAATCAGGAAGCGATACTATATTAAAAGCAATGAAAAGAAGATATTTGACAAAAAAATATAAAGATTTAATAAAAGAGTTAAATTCGAAAATTAAAAATGTCTGTATAGGTGTAGATGTTATTGTTGGTTTTCCTGGTGAAACAGAGGACTTTTTTGATGAAACATTATCATTCTTAAAAAATATTAATATTTCTTATTTACATGTTTTTTCATATTCAGAAAGGGAAAATACTGAAGCTATTAAACTGAATGAATCTGTGCCTATTAAAATTCGAAAATATAGGAGTAAAGTGTTACGAAATTTATCAGACAAAAAGAAAAGATTATTCTATAATCAAAACATAGGATTAATCAAAGAAGTTTTGTTTGAAAACAAAAAAGATGATGGATATATTTATGGATTTACTGATAATTATATAAAAATAAAGACTAAATATCAGAACAATCTTGAAAATAAGTTTCAAAAAGTTAAAATTCAAAAAATAAAAAATGAAGTCTCAACATGTGCTGAAGGACTTATAATTTAATAATATCATGACATATCCAACTATAAGCCATTTGATTGAAAGCTTAACAGGATTTTTTATTCCACTACCAATACAAACATTTGGTTTTTTTATTGTACTTGCATTTATTACCGGAGCATATTTTATAAAAGCAGGATTTTTAAAACTAGAAAAAGAAAAAATATTTACCCCCATATCTGTAAAAAATACAAAAAATAAAATGGAGATATTTTTTGACTATTTTATTAACGGATTAATGGCATTTTTTTTTGGATATAAAATCATATATATTCAACAAAATTACAGCTTATTTTCTGAGTCTCCACAATCAGTTCTATTATCACATGAAGGAAATATCGTAATAGGGTTAGGATGTTTAGTTACTTCTGTTATTTATATTTATTACATTAATAAAAAAATAGAACCAAAAACCATCCAAATATTACCATCTCAACTATCTTGGAATTTTATGTTTGTTGCAGCAATAAGTGGTATTATTGGAGCTAAATTATTTGCCGTTCTTGAAGATATTCCCTATTTATTACAAAACCCTATATCTGCATTATTCTCTTTTAGTGGATTGACTTTTTATGGTGGCTTAATTATCGGGACAATCTGTGTTATTTTATATGCCAAAAAACATCAAATTAGTATCCCGAGATTAGCGGATGTATTTGCACCTGCTTTAATTTTAGCATATGGAATAGGTAGATTAGGATGTCATTTTTCAGGAGATGGAGATTGGGGGATAATATCAAATATGAGCAATAAACCATTTTTATTTCCTGATTGGTTTTGGGGATATAATTTTCCACACAACGTCATAGAAACAGGAGTTAAAATAGAAGACTGTATTGGTAAATATTGTCATGAACTGCCATATTTAGTATACCCCACCTCATTATATGAAGCATCCTTTGGTATTATAGCTTTTTTGTTTTTATGGTATCTTAAAAAATATATTGCTACTCCAGGTATATTATTCTGCATATATTTAATTTTAAATGGATTAGAGCGGTTTTTAATAGAATTTATTAGGGTGACGGATAAATACAATATTCTGGGCTTAGAATTAACGCAAGCACAAGTAATAGCAATTTTACTCATGATCACTGGATCTGTTGGAGTGTTTTATTTAAAAAAGAAAAAAAATCTAAATGAATTTATCTAAAACTCAAAGCTTAATTCTTTTACATTGTATAATACTAATTTGGGGATTCACAGGAGTTTTAGGGAAGTTAATTGATATGCCTTCTACATTTATTGTTTGGAATAGAATGTTGATAGCTTTCTTTAGCTTATTTATAATAAATATTTTAATCTATAAAAAAACATTTCCGCATACTAAAAAAGCACTATTTAATTATCTTTTTATTGGAACTTTAATTACCATACATTGGATTTGCTTTTTTGAAGCAATCAAACAATCGACTGTTTCGCTAGCATTAATATGTTTATCTAGTATCTCGTTATTTACATCAATATTAGAACCATTAATTCAAAAAAGAAAAATTTTAATTTATGAGCTACTACTTTCAATATTAGTGATTATAGGTATTCTAATTATATATAAACACGAAAACATATATAACAACGCTATCATACTAGCTGTCACATCTGCTTTTTTTGGAGCATTATTTACAGTGTTAAATCATAAACTCATTAAAACAGGTCATAAAGCAATGATAATTACTACTTGGGAAATGTTTGGAGGAATGTTTTTACTAACAATATATTTAATACTAACTAAAGAATTAAATATCGAAATTATACCAACTGGAAATAATATTATCTACATCCTAATACTTGCTTTAATATGTACAGCTTTTGCATTTTCAGTAAGTATAGAAATCATGAAAAAAATTACTCCATTTACTGTAAACCTAAGTGTTAATCTTGAGCCTATTTATGCAATCATTCTAGCTTTATTGATATTTGGGGAAAATGAAAAAATGTCAACAGAATTTTACTTTGGTGCTACAATAATTATTTTTAGCATTCTACTAAATACATTTGTGAAGAAAAAAAAAGTTGCTAAAAACAATTAATTATAATTGATTATCTTTATATATGCAATTTCAATTTAATGAAAGGATATGAAAAACACATTATTTCTTATTTTTTGTTTCTCGATATTAAATCTACAATCTCAAATCGAAAACATATCAACAGAGGATTTGGAACAAAAAAACATATTAACCGGAATATGTATCTCTGGTGATTGTAAAATGGGCTATGGGATAATGAAATGGAAAGATGAAACTACTTACATTGGATATTTTTGGAATGAAACACCAAGTGGTCAAGGTACTGTAATATGGTCTGATGGGTCTATTTATGTGGGGAACTTTAATGAAGGTATGTATAGTGGAGAAGGAACTTTAATTACAAATAGAAGTCTTTATATAGGNGAATTTAATNAAGATNTGCCAANTGGATTTGGGACTCTTTTAATAGAACCAGGCATGTATGTGGGAGAATTTTCAAATGGTGAATTAGAAGGAAAGGGTGTTTTTATAAACAAAGTAGGACTAATAGAAGAAGCAATCTTTAAAAATAACAATCCAACTGGTGACACGATTCTTATTAGAGAAAATTACATATTAAGAGAAATCAAATAAATCTCTTTTACCTTAAAATTAAAACACTTTGATTATACACTTCCTTATCTGTTATAACAGAACAGTTGTACGTGCCATTTTTCATATTAGCTAAATCAATTGTCAATTCTCCTTTAATAAAATTTGGTCTTTTTGTTTGACTAACAACTTTTCCTGTTAAATCTGTAATTAAAATCTCAACATCATAATTAGTTTGAAACTCTAAATCTATATTTAAAACATTCTTAGCTGGATTAGGATAAATTTCAATTAACGTTTCATCTAATTCTTCTGATAAAGTCACACTATACTCATCAACTCTGAAATAATCTGTTAATTCTGTGCCAAAATCAGCTTGATAATATTTAAAAAAACCACCTGGNACTTCTCTCAATCTAGCATATCCTGAACCATCATTATTAGCCCACCATGACAAACCATCTTCATTCCACCCTTGACTGCCTCCAGTATCTAATATTTGAAATTTATAACAACCTGGTGCCAAATCAAACGTGTCTTTATATAATGTATTAGCCGCCATTCCTGTTTTAGCAAAAATTAAATTACCTTCATTATCTCTCAGCTCATATGAACTTTCATTAGGAACATTGTTAGTTTTAAACCACATGGCAAATATATTTGGATATTCTGCTACAAATTCATAATCNGAATATAAGATGTCATTCACTAAATAATCATCCTCCGGCACACCATTAGGCATATTAATTCTGGCATAAAATGATAAGTTTTCATCCCAAGAATACCATTGTATAGGTGGTAATTCAATTATCTCTGATTCTCCAAATTCCAAATTCCCCTCCCATAAATACGTATTTGTATCAAAACCATTAAATCCATACACTATATACGCACTTGTTAAGGCTTCAACACCTTGATTTTTTATCTTAACAATTGGATTAGAACAAGTTGGGTTAAATCGAAAATACTCTTGTTTCATTGAAGGAGCAATAATATCTTCCATTACAGCATCTAAAGTAAAATTAGGCTCTTCATAAGTGATTAATTGGACATCATAAATATAACTAGCTTCAGCTGGATTCCAATTAGGTTTATATATATCAAAACCTAATATATTATCTTGACCTGTAGATAAAAATGAAGTTAACTCATGTTTTCGTGTTGTTGCCTTATCACCAGGACACCAATTCGCTCTATCATAAATCCATGTTCCACCTTGAGGATACAAAGCTACTTCACCACAATCATCTCTCCATATTTCCTGAGTATAAAGAGGATCTTCATCTAATTTAACATGATAATAAACACCTGATGTAAACTCTCCATCTTGACCATGTCCACTAATTGTGACACGCATTGCTGAATTTTTAGCATCTTCTGAAATAAACACAACAGTATCAGACAATTCAGAAGACATACTAGCATATGAGCCACTGCCTGACCATAAATTTTGTACATTTAAAACATTTCTTGGTGGAGTTCCTTCAATAAACTCGAAGTTCAAGGTAACATTGAACCCAGTAGACCAACCACCATAAAAAGCTCTCATTTTTACAGAATCTACAAATAAATGAGCAAAATCAGTTACATCGTAAGTATACCTTTGCACCCAATTTGGTGAGAAGCCCTCTGTTCCATTACCTTGCATATAAGTTCCATATGGTGTTACTACATTTGCTAATGTTTGATCATTCAAAAAAACTGAGTTACCATTTTCATCTACCTCACCTGTATCTTTCAAAATAATAATCTTAGTAGTATAANCCCAGCCACTACAACCACTCGAAGAACAGCGCATATCATAATGCATTAATATTTTTCTATATGACTCTGTTCCATCCGGAAATACAGCCCAAGCATCATAATTACCATTCCAATCTAAATCTACATAATTATGAGCTTGCACAAAAGTGGTATCTTCTTGCGAAAAAATAGATATTGAAAAACAAAAAACAATAAGAGATAGTATGTATTTATTCATATAAAAAATATTTTAATTATTAAATTCAAATTTTGAATCCATATATTTATGGTTTATCTAAATTTACAAAAATATTTTATCCTATTTTTTTTATCATATGAAAGAAAGTGAAAAACATTTTTCCGGCTTAATAACTCTAGTGATAGTATTCTTTTTTTGGGGATTTGTAGCTGCCTCAAATGCTGTTTTCATTCCTTTTTGCAAGAATTACTTCAATCTAACTCAATTTCAATCACAATTAATTGACACAGCTTTTTATGGAGCATATTACTTTGGAGCTCTGGCCCTTTTTTTATATTCATCAAAGAAAAAAATTGATTTAATTAACATGTGGGGGTATAAAACAAGTATTATTTATGGATTACTAATTTCAGTAGTTGGAGCATTATGCATGATTTTAGGGGTTAATACTCAATCTTATAATTTAATTTTAGTGTCTCTATTTATAATAGCTATTGGATTTTGTTTACAACAAATATCTGCTAACCCTTTTACTATATCACTTGGACCCCCTGAAACTGGTTCTCACAGATTAAATTTAGCAGGTGGAGTTAATTCACTAGGAACAACTATTGGTCCAATTATATTAAGCTTAGTATTATTTGGAGATGTATTATCTGAAGCCCCTAAGCTTAGCAACATGACCATGCTGTATGTTTTTTTAGCTGGATTATTCTTATTAGCAGCTGTATTTTTAAAATATTCTAAACAACTACCAAACTTAAAACATAAAAGTGTCGTAGAATCTTCTCCAAAAGCCGTAATACTATTAATCAAATTGACAATAATTATAATAGGATTTCTACTTTTGACGTTTTTGCCAATTATTCAAAACAACGAAACCTTAAGCATACTTACCATTGGATTACTGTTATTTACCATCATTTATGTTGTGTCAGCACCTCTTTTTAAAAAAAAGAAAAAACTTAAAGACTGGGGAGCTATGAAATACCCTCAATTAGTTCTTGGAATGTTAGCAATATTTAGCTATGTCGGAGTAGAAGTGACAATTGGAAGCAATTTAGGAGCTCTATTAAAAACACCTGAATTTGGTAATATTAGTGAAGCTAACAACTCTCATTTCATTGCTATGTACTGGGGGAGTTTAATGATTGGACGATGGCTAGGAGCAATCACGATATTCAAACCTAATAAATTACTAAAACATATTTTATTTATAGTAATTCCTTATGTTGCCTTTTTAACTATTCTTTTCTTTATTGAATTAAGAGGCAGTGACATAAGGTCTTTAAAATTATTTTCAATATGTATTTTCATCCAAATAATTGGTTTTTTAGTAGCTAAAGAAAAACCTGTAAAAACACTATTTATATTTAGTATTCTAGCTATCATTGCTATGATAATTGGATTAACGAATAACGGCATAATCAGCATATATGCTTTTTTAAGTGGAGGTTTATTTTGCTCAATTATGTGGCCATGTATTTTTTCATTAAGTATAGCAGGACTAAACGAATATAGTTCTCAAGGATCTTCATTTTTAATTATGATGATATTAGGTGGAGCGATTATACCTCCTATTCAAGGTTTGATAGCTGATGTATGGAATATACATTCTTCATATATAATAACTGTTTTCTGTTTTTTGTTTATTGCCTTCTTTGCATTAAAAGCAAAATCTATATTAAAAAATCAAGGAATTGATTATGAAGCAAAATTTAAATAAGTGTTCTAAGTAAGAAAATATACTATTCTCAATAATATTGATATAGCATTAAATATAATTAATAACTTTAACAAAGCTTCATACAGTGTACAAGATTATAAAAAATATATTAATTATACTATTTCCTCTTTTAAGTTATAGTCAGCTCACAGTTTTAAATCCTGGCTTAGAAGGATCACCTGGGGATTGCTTTGTTACACCGACACCATGGGAAAATTGTATGCCATATACCAATTTTATTACAGGTGCAGTTGAATTCACCACTCCAGACACACAACCTGGATGCTATAATATTACACTAGCACCAAGTGAAGGAGATAGCTATATTGGATTTGGTCATATTCCAGATTATAATTTAGTGAACCCATATGTCGGAGCAACAGAATGGCAAGAGGGATTTAGCCAGGAACTAAGTAGTCCTATGGAAGCTAATGGCTGTCCATATATTTTCACAATTGATTTAGCAAATGGATTAACCGCAGACCCCTGGAATGGTACTAATATTGCTACTACAATTGGTGAGGTAAAAGTGTTTGGTGGTTTTGATTTTTGTTCTGAAGAAGAATTACTGTGGAGTTCTGGTCCTATTACTAACGAAAATTGGGAAACTTATACGGTTGAATTTACTCCAACTACTAATTATTCACATATTTTATTTCAATGCGAAAAAACAGAAGAAAATGCTATTTGTGCATATGTTTTAGCAGATAACATAACGCCAATTATCAACTCAGCACCTAATGCAGATGCTGGTAGCAATCAAGAATTATGTGAAGACTTTACTAATTTAAATGGTAATATACTAGAAAATGGGCAAAGTGGAAGTTGGTCTATAATATCTGGAAATGCTATTTTTCAAGACCCTACTGACCCAAACACCATGGTTTCCGAATTAAATATTGGAGAAAATATTTTTGAATGGATAGTGTCAGCAGAATGCACTGATGCAACAGGGAATGATCAGGTAATTATTAATGTGATTCCTGCACCAACTTCAAATGCAGGAAATAATCAAGAATTATGTGAAAATTTCACTAATTTAAATGCCAACTCTCCTCAAATAGGAGAAACTGGTTTTTGGAATATAGTAGCTGGTAATGGTGACTTTCAAGATCCTAATGATCCAAACACAATAGTTACAAATCTAAGTTCTGGGAATAACATATTTGAATGGACTATTAATTCTGAATTATGCGGGAATTTTAGTGATGCGGTTAACATTACATATATAGAATCTGATTTAAGTTCAAATGCTGGTGAAAATCAAATCTTATGTGAAAACTCTACTTATTTAAATGGGAACATACCTAATGACAATGAATTTGGAACTTGGATTGTTGTATCTGGAAATGCAAATTTTGAAGATATAAATAACCCAAACACCTTCATTAATGGACTGTCAATAGGTAATAATATATTAGAATGGACAATTTCTGACCCATGTGAATCTACATCTAGTCAAATTATTATTACAGTTGAAATTTTAGATGTAAATATAGATTCGTATTCTGATTATAATGGTTACAATATTTCCTGTTCTAATGCTAATGATGGATACATTAATATCAATACTTCTGGTGGATATCGACCATATAACTACACCTGGATTGGTCCCAATAATTTTAATAGTAATACAGAGGATATAGTAAACTTACCACCAGGATTGTATGAGTGTTTTTTAATTGATGCAACAGGCTGTGAAGAGTTTATATCAATAGATTTAACAGCACCCAACCCAATAGAAATGGAATTAATTGGTTTAGAAGACCAAAATTGCAACAATAATGCACATATTAATTTTAATGCTATTGGTGGTGCAGAATTAGTGAATTTTAGTGTCAACACAAGTTGGGGTGAAGTCTATAATACAAATTCTACTAACCCAATGTTAATTCAAGATTTTTATTTAGATTTTAATAATTTTTCCCAGTGGGAAGGTTTAATTAATATAATTGCTATTGATGAAAATGGATGTGAAGCAAGCTTAACAGATATAGCTGTTCAAACATGGGATGATCCAATAAGTGATTTCAGTATGTCTTCTGATAACATTAGTATATCTGAAATGATAATATTCACTGACAATTCATATTCAGATAGTCCAATTAGTAATTGGAGTTGGGATTTTGGAGACGGAAACACTTCAAATGAACAAAACCCGAGTCATTTATATCAAACTGAAAATCAATATACAATTTGTTTAAGGATAGAGGATGAAAATGGATGTGAAGATGAAAAATGTAAAATAATTAATATATATAATAATACCCAATCATATATACCAAATATATTTACTGTTAATAATGATGGTATTAATGATGAATTTCTGCCTGTTGTATATGGAATTCAAGAAAATACATATGAACTATTAATATATGATAGATGGGGAAAATTAATGTTCTCAACAAATAATCATAAAAAAGGATGGAACGGAACCTATGATGGTAAAATAGTTACACAAGACGTATACTCATATATAGTATCTTATCTAACAATATCCGGAGAAGAAAAACAACATGTTGGAAAAATTACTTTAGCCAAATAAAAAAACCCGTATAAGAGCTTGAAGAAATTCAAAAAAAAATGGTTAACCCAGTTGTAATAATTCGGTAATTCTGTAATCAAAAGACCAGACCCGCCCTAGCTATCACAAACAAAAAGTAAATAGTATTAGTGTTAATTTCTCAAACGCAATCCTATACGGGATAAAACAATTTAGTTATTATTTACTTTTTATACAAATAAAATTTATTTTTGAAATAAAAAATCAATGACTGATAATCAGAAAATCAATATATTAATAGATTTAATAGAAGAAATTAAATCCAGTTTAGATACTGAGTGTTGCCAAACATTAATGGATGCAGACAATATATCATTAAAAATTGAAAACACACTAAAAAAAATCAATCATTAACTTAACTATTATTTTGAGAAAAAATCAGCAACAAAAGATTTTTTTTGATCATTAGGCAAGTCAATTAATTCTTTCATCTTCATACTATCCTTTGGTTTATCAACCTTATAATAGATTTCTTTTAATGCATCCGCAATCTGAACATGTTCTGGATGAATTTTTAAACAACTTTCTAAATGTGGAAGAGCTTGATTGTAAAAGTTGTTAATTTGCTTCGTGTATTTATTAAACAATTTTTCTTGTTTATAACTCAATCCATTCTTTTTTTCTACTAATGGTGCAGCTTGATCAAGATATAGACTAGCAAGATTATTATATGCGTCAAAATAATCCTCATCTAATTCAATGGACTTTAAAAATGATGCTTCTGCCTTTTGAATGTCTCCTAATTGACTATAAGTATTTCCTAAAACTAAATGTAAAACTGCATTCAAACTATCTGACTGAACGGCATTATCTAAACTCTCTAACAAGAGTGTATTATCACCAATAGCTAAATAATAATTAACTTCTTCAAATATAATTTCTTTTGACTGAGGAAGTTGTAAACGCGCATTTTTAATTGCATCTAATTGTAGATTTAAATCACCCATTTCATTGTAAGCAGATATTAGCCTAATATGAAATCTTTGGTCTTTAGCATCTATATCAACTAACCTACTTGACCACATAGCCGAAGCTTCGTAATCATTAGACTGAAAAGCCATTAAAGAAGCATTATACATATTAAAAGTATCAATTTTTTGAATTGATTCTGAAGAATTAATATTAATAGCTTCAATAAATTTATTAAGTGCTAAATTGTATTCCTTGTTCTCATAATTCTTATAAGCACCCTCTTGATATAAATAAGCACAAATACTTAACTGATTTATTGATTTTTTAGAAAAATTAGACTTAGCAATTGCATCAGCTAAAAAAGCTGATGATGCCGTTTTCAAAAAACTAAATCGATCTTCGTCGGCCAACGATTTAGAATCGGAAGATTGAAATTTTTTCAAATATATCAACCCTTTATAATGACGATATTTGGCCATTATTTTAGGTTTCAAATCAGAACCTGATTTAATTTTACCTGTTGCTACATCAATCCATTTTTTAGCTGATTCCAAATCTTTCTGATTATCAAGGGCAATAATAGCACTTGTTATATCAGATTTTTGAGAAAAAGCATTAACACATAACAATAAGAATAAGAAATAAATTACCTGTTTCATTTTTATAAATTTTTAATATAAGTTTTAATAACACACACTACTCTATAGATTCATCTTCTAATTGGTCATTTAATGAATCTGATGATTCATTATTTGTTTCAGAAATAGAATCAGAAACACTTTCAGCTAATGTATCTGATTCACTCAGATTATTATTAGCATCTTCTAACATAGTATCTTCTTCTTCATCAATCTCAACTTTAGCAACCGATGAAATTTGATCATCATCTTTTAAATTAATCAGCCTAACCCCCTGTGTTGCTCGTCCCATAACCCGCATCGCTTCCACCTTCATTCTTATCATAACACCACTTTTATTAATAATCATCAACCCATCCTCATCTATTACATTCTTAATAGCAATCAATCTTCCTGTCTTAGAAGTAATACTAATTGTTTTAACTCCCTTACCACCTCTATTTGTTAATCTATATGCATCAATATCTGATCGTTTTCCATAACCATTTTCTGAAACCACTAGTACATGAGATTCAAAATTATTAACACAAATCATACCAACAACATAATCTTTAGAATCTGACAATGTAATACCTCTGACACCTGAAGCTGTTCGGCCCATAGCACGTACTTTAGACTCATCAAATCTAATTGCTTTTCCAGAACTTGCTGCAATCATCACATGGCTGTTCCCATCTGTTAATTTTGCTTCCAACAAACTATCTCCTTCTCGAATACTAATAGCATTAATACCATTTTGTCTTGGTCTAGAATAAGCTTCAAGGGAAGTTTTCTTCACAATCCCGTTTTTAGTACACATAATAACATAGTGATTGTTTAAATACTCTTCACTCTTCAAGTCCTTAATATTTAAATAAGCCATTACTTTATCATCAGAGGGCAGATTAATTAAATTTTGTATTGCTCTACCTTTTGATGTTTTGGAACCCTCTGGTATTTGATACACTCGCAACCAAAAACATTTACCCTCTTGTGTAAAAAACAACATATAATTATGATTTGTCGCAACAAAAATATGTTCAATAAAATCATTATCCCTAGTAGTTACTCCTCGATGCCCCACACCTCCTCGATGTTGAACACGATATTCTGAAAGAGGAGTTCGTTTAATATATCCCAAATGAGATATCGTAATAACTACTTTTTCATCTGGGATCATGTCTTCTATAGTTAAATCACCTCCAGCATAATCAATCGTTGTTCTTCTTTCATCTGCATATTTTTCTTGTATTTCAATAAGCTCATCTTTAATAAGACTCATACGCTGTGATTTGTCAGATAACAATTCATTTAAAGAAGCAATTAACTTCATTAATTCAGCATGCTCGTTATTTAACTTATCTACCTCTAATGCTGTTAATTTTTGTAATCTTAAATCTAAGATTGCTTTACTTTGAATTTCGGATAATTCAAATGTTGAAATTAAACCATTTTTTGCTTCTTCAGGATTTTTTGAACCTCGAATTAAAGCAATAACTGCATCTAGATTTTTTAACGCAATCAATAAACCTTCTAAAACATGGGCACGCTTTTCTGCCTGCTTCAACTGATACTTTGCTCTTCTAACAACAACTTCATGACGATGTTCAATAAAATATTCGACCAACTGTTTTACATTTAATAACATTGGACGCCCCTTAACTAAAGCTATATTATTAACACTAAATGAAGTTTGTAGCTGTGTATACTTATAAAGTTGATTTAACACAATATTTGGTATAGCATCTCGCTTCAAGACATAAACAATACGCATACCATTTCTATCTGACTCATCTCTTATATCTGATAATCCTTCTATTTTTTTTGAATTAACCAAGTCTGCAGTTTTAGCAATCATATCTGCTTTATTCACTTGATATGGTAATTCTGTTACAATAATATGATCTTTGTTATTTTTTTCTTCAAATCCTACTTTTGCTCGCATAACAACTCTTCCACGACCTGTCTCTAGTGCATCTTTTACACCTGCATATCCATAAATTAGTCCACCAGTAGGAAAGTCAGGTGCTTTGATATGTTGAATTAATTCCGAAAGTGGAAGATCTGGATTATCTATGACTGCACAAATACCATTTATAACTTCATTTAAATTATGAGGAGGCATATTGGTAGCCATCCCCACAGCAATACCAGAAGCACCATTAACAAGTAAATTAGGGATTCTAGTAGGTAAAACCGTTGGTTCATTTAAAGTGTCATCAAAATTTAATTGAAAATCTACTGTTTCCTTGTCTATATCTGATAACATTTCTTCACTTACTTTTCTCAATCTAGCTTCAGTATACCTCATTGCTGCTGGACTATCACCATCAATGGAGCCAAAATTACCCTGACCATCAACCAATTGATATCTCAACGACCACTCTTGAGCCATTCTCACCATAGAATCATATACCGACGTGTCTCCGTGTGGATGATACTTTCCAAGAACCTCTCCTACAATTCTGGCAGATTTTTTATAAGCTCGATTAGACAAAACTCCTAATTCATACATGCCAAACAAAACTCTCCTATGAACGGGTTTAAAACCATCTCGAACATCAGGTAATGCTCGAGAAACAATAACACTCATTGAGTAATCAATGTAAGATGACTTCATTTCATCTTCAATATTTATTTGTATAATTTTTTCTCTTTCAGACATAATAAAAAAACATATTATTTAGTTACATACAAGATAATGTTATTCTATAAATTCACACCTATAAATCATGGATTTTTTATAAAAAATAATTGTAAAAAATGTGAATAAATGAAAATAATATATATTTACTATTTAGATTATATTATAATACGAAAAAATTATGGAAGAAAATTTTTCTACTAACATAAAAGATGTAATAGGATTTAGTCGAGAGGAAGCATTAAGGCTTTCAAATAACTCAATAGGTACTGAACATTTCATTTTAGGAATTATCAAACTAGGAAATGCTGGTGCTATTGACATTTTACATGATTTAGGTATTAAAATTCAAGATTTACAGAAAGATGTAGAAATGTTTGCAACAAATAAAGTAATCAATAATACAAATACAACTAAAAATCAAATACCACTTAAAAAAGAAGCAGAAAAAGCTTTAAGAACAACATTTTTAGAAGCAAGAGTTTTTAACTCATCTATGGTTGGAACAACTCATTTACTATTGTGTATATTAAGGAATGATGAAGACATGACAACTAAATTTTTAAATAGCTACAACATCACGTATGATAGAGTAAAGGAAGCTTTTATAAATCAACTAGAAACACAAGACAAATCAAAAGATAACAACATAAGATCTACAATTTTACCTGATGACGAGGACACTCCGCAAGCTGGAAAAAGCGAGAAACCAGACTCTCATCATAAAAGAAAAAGTAAAACAAAGTCTAACACACCTGTATTAGATAATTTTGGACGAGAT
>PAMG01000029.1 GCA_002707245.1 Flavobacteriales bacterium | reverse complement strand
TTAATCAACGATGGAATTTCAGATTTAGGTAAGGAAGCATTAATCAAATATGGATTCAATGTCATTAATCAACATATTGAGCAAAAAGAATTAGTCAAATTTATTAATGAAAATTCAATTGCAGCAATACTTGTTCGAAGTGCTACTGAAGTAAGAAAAAATATTATTGATAACTGTCCATCAATCAAATTAATTGGAAGAGGTGGCGTTGGTATGGATAATATCGATGTGGAATATGCTAAAAAGAAAGGCGTTCATGTTATTAACACACCTGGAGCATCTTCATTATCTGTAGCAGAATTAGTCTTTTCTCACTTTTTTAGTATGGCAAGACATATATATCACTCAAATAGAACAATGCCACTGGAAGGTGATTTAAATTTTAAAAAACTAAAGAAAGACTATGCAAAAGGCATTGAACTAAAAGGTAAAAATCTTGGTATCATCGGATTTGGAAGAATTGGTCAAGAAGTTGCGAAAATTGGACTTGGACTTGGAATGAATATATTATTTCATGACACATATATCAAAAAACAAAAAATCACATTGGAGTTTTACAATGAAACAAAAGTAGATTTTGAGTTAAAAAAAACAGATTTTAATGAGCTATTGGAAAAATGTGACATGATTACAATACACGTTCCAAAACAAAAAAAACCATTAATTACAACAAAGGAATTAGCATTAATGAAGAAGACGGCACTTATAGTGAACACTGCTAGAGGTGGGGCAATTGATGAAAAAGACCTCATGGATGCTTTAAATAATAGAAATATTAAATATGCTGGACTAGATGTTTACGAAGATGAACCAACACCAAAAATGAGTGTTTTAATGAATGAATATATATCACTATCACCTCATATTGGAGCTGCCACAACAGAAGCGCAGGAACGTATCGGTATTGAATTAGCTGAACAAATAAATAACTTATTAAATGGTTAAAATAAGTGCATTTCAAGCTTTACGACCAAACAAAAAATTAGTAGCAAAAGTCCCTACCAAAGCATATTCTAATTATTCAAAAGAAGATATAAAAAAGGAGATTTATCAAAATCCATATAGTTTTTTAAACATCATAACTACTAACCCTAACATATCGACTGAAAAAAGATTTAAAACTATTCGATCTAATTTTATTGAATTTGAAAAAAAAGGCATTCTAATTAAAGACAAAAACCATGGAGTTTATGTGTATCGACAAACAAAAAACCAACATACATATACTGGTTTAATTTGTGCTATCGAATTAAAAGAATATCAAAATAAAAAAATAAAAATACATGAGAAAACTATAAAAAAAAGAGAAGAGTTGTTTTCTAAATATCTGTCAATTACGAAAATTCATGCAGAACCGATATTAATAACTTATGACTCAACAAAAACACTTATCGATCAAAATGACATGTCAGATGAAAATAAATTATACGATTTTCAAAATAAGGATGGGCTTAAACATGAGATATGGAAAATTACTAATCAACAAAAAATTAATAAAATAATTAAAAATTTTCAATCAATTTCACACCTATATATAGCTGATGGACACCATCGTATGGCCTCTTCCTTAAGATACGGGAAAACTGAAAAATGCTTAGCCTACATACTTCCAAAACAAGAACTCACAACATATCCTTTTCACAGAGTACTATCAACTAAAAAATCAGTAAAAAACATACTACAAGAATTCCGGAATCATTTCAATATTAAAAAAATAAACTTACCATGTCAATACGCAAAAAACATACAATTTTACATTAACAAACAATGGTATGAAATCATACTTGAAAAAGATCAAAAGAAAAACATATTAAATGATTTATTAGTATCTAAATTATTACACAAGGTTTTAAAACCAATTTTCGAAATTGACGATGAAAGAGGCAATAAACATATTAGTTATAAATCTGGAAATACACCAATAAAAAAGATTACTGAAAACATAAAAAATAATGAAATATTATTTTTCATGAATACAATAGAAATAGACACAATTATTCAAATTGCAAACAAAAACAAAACTACACCACCAAAAAGTACATTTATTTCACCCAAAATACCGAGTGGTTTAATCATGATGGAATTAATATGAATTTCGAAAAAAACATTAAAACAATCAAAAATCAATCAAAACAGGCACAATTAGTAGTTGTTACAAAAAACCAGAGTTTGCAAAACATCAACAACATTTATAAAATAGGTGAAAGAAATTTTGGAGAAAATAAAGTGCAAGATTTATTAAAAAAACAACAAGAATTACCAAATGATATTAACTGGCACATGATTGGTCATCTACAAACAAATAAAGTAAAATTAATCACTCCATTCATACACATGATTCAATCCGTAGACAGCCTGAAGTTAATAAAAAAAATAAATAGTTGTGGAGAACAAGATGAACGTATTATTAATTGTTTAATTCAAATTAAAATTGCTGAAGAAGATACAAAATATGGCTTCAGTATTAAAGAAGCAAAAGAAATTTTAACCACTGATATATTATCAAAGTATCGTTACATAAGTGTGCAGGGTATTATGGGCATGGCATCATTTAGCACAAATACTAATCAAATAAAAAATGAATTTAAATTAATGAAACAATTATTTGATGCATGCAAAAACAAATACCCGATCTTATCCATGGGCATGAGTAATGATTACATAATAGCCTATCAAGCTGGGTCTAATATGCTCAGAGTGGGGTCAGCTATTTTTCAAAAAACCTACTAACATTAGATTGAATACGACTCAGAATATCTGTATTATCTGCTTTTTGAAAATCTTCACCAGTAATACTAGTAAATAACTCTATATATCTATCAGAAACTGAATTAGTAAAATCTTGTGTTAAATCTGGAATACTTTGTCCTTCTTGACCTTGAAAACCATTCTCTATTAACCATTCTCGGACAAACTCTTTAGAAAGTTGTTTTTGACTCTCGCCTAAATCTTGTCGTTTTTGATAATCTTTTAAATAAAAATAACGTGATGAGTCAGGTGTATGTATTTCGTCAATTAACACAATACGACCATCTTGGGTTTTCCCAAACTCATATTTAGTATCTACCAAGATTAAACCTTTTTCTTCTGCAAATTCTGTTCCCCTTTGAAATAGAGCACGTGTAATTTTTTCTAAATAAAGATAATCTTCCTCATCTACTAAACCTGTTTTAATAATATCCTCCCTAGAAATATCTTCATCATGCCCTTTATCAGCCTTTGTAGTAGGAGTAATAAGGGGCTTAGGAAATCGATCATTTTCTTTCATGCCATCAGGCATTAAAACTCCACATATATGTCTTTTCCCACTTTTGTATTCTCTCCAAGCGTGACCAGACAAATAGCCTCTTATAACCATCTCAACTTTAATAGGATTACAATAATGACCCACTGTAACCACTGGATCTGGACATGCTATTTTCCAATTTTCAATAATATCAGACGTAAGGTCTAGAAAACTATTAGCTATTTGATTTAAAACCTGACCTTTATATGGTATACCAGCAGGCAAAACTGTATCAAATGCAGAAATTCGATCTGTTGCAATCATAACTAAATATTTATTATCTATGGTGTACACATCACGCACTTTACCTTTATAGACATTAGTTTGATTTGAAAAATTAAAGTCTGTTTTTACAATTGTTTTTGAACTCATAATAATTATTTTTTATATGCTTTTATAATACTTTTTACTAATTGATGTCGAATAACATCTTTTTCATTAAACTTAACTATCCCAATCTCGTCTAAGGATTTAAGAATTTTTGTCGCATGGAGCAAGCCTGATTTTTGAGTTTTAGGAAGATCGACTTGAGAGAGGTCGCCACAAATAATAAATTTAGATGCAGGCCCCATCCGCGTAAGAAACATTTTCATCTGATTAATAGTGGTATTTTGTGCCTCATCTAATATAACAAAAGCTTTATCTAAAGTTCTGCCTCTCATAAATGCTAGTGGAACTATTTCAATTTGATTTTTTTCCATATATAAATTTAACTTTTCCTTAGAAACCATATCATTTAAAGCATCATATAATGGACGCATATATGGACTTAGCTTATCATACAAGTCTCCAGGTAAAAAACCTAAATTTTCTCCAGCTTCCACAGCTGGTCTAGTTAATATTACTTTTTTAACCTCCTTATTTCTTAATGCTTGAATAGCTAATGCAACAGCAATATAAGTTTTACCAGTGCCTGCAGGGCCTACAGCAAACAATAAATTATTTTTTCGTGACGACATCACCATTTCTCGTTGCGAGATTGTCTTAGGTTTAATAACATTCCCATTATGACCTGAAAGAAAAAAATCAAAAGACAAATTAGTTTCATTGAATCCTTTGTCAAGCAATCTTTCAAGATCTTGTGCTTCAAGTACATGGTTTTTTTTCAAATAATCTGTAATATATGAGAATGTTTGTTTAAATCTATCTACATCCATCTTTTTTCCTTTTAAAAAAATTTGTGTGCCTCTTTCAGTAATACTTAAATCTTCGAAATGAGATTTTATTAAATTCATATTACAATTCTTAGGCCCATATATATCAAGTGGATTTAAAGAATTCAAAATAATTTTATCTTTAACGATGTCATTCATAATGAATCGCTAAATATATAGAAAAAATTAAGTATTTTACCACTTTAAATACAAGATTATTTTGTAAAACAATAACATGAGTATAGTTACATTAACATCTGATTACGGCACTAAAGATTTTTTTATTAGTGCAATTAAGGGANCTATATTAACTGAATTAAATATAAATGATGTTCAAATAATAGATATTTCTCATGAAATTACACCATTTCATTTACCTGAGTGTGCATATATTGTTAAAAACGCCTACAAGTCTTTTCCAAAAAACAGTATTCATATTATTGCCATAGACACCGAAAAACAAAAAAACAAAAGACATATTGCTACATATATTGATGAACATTATTTCATCACTTCTGATTCAGGTGTATTGTCATTAATTTTTCCAAAAATAAAAGCAACTGAAATAGTTGAAATTGATGTTGGAGGAGAATATGAAACAGAATTATTTCCAGCCAAAGATGTTTTTGTTAAAGTAGCATGTCACATTCTACGTGGTGGAACATTAAGTGTAATAGGNCACAAAATAGATACCTTTAAATCTTTTAAAAACTTGCTGCCTGTTGAAATCAATAATGGCAAATCCTTAACTGGAGAGGTTATATATATTGATCGATTTGGAAATATTATAACGAATGTGGAAAAAGATTTATTTTACCAAATAAAAGGACAAAGAGATTTTATAATATATTTACCAAGGGGGAAAGAAGTAAATCAAATTTGCAAAATGTATAGTGATGTGCCTGATGGAAAAGCTCTAATACTATTCAACTCTTCCAAACTATTAGAGGTTGCTATAAATCGTGCTGACAAAAATGCAGAAAGTGGAGCGAGTACACTTTTAGGAATAAAAGAAGGAGATCAGATTATTATTGACTTTATAAATATCAAAAAACTATAAAAAATGTATGCAATTTATAAAAAAGAAATAAAATCATTTTTCAATACTATAGAGGGATATGTAGCCATAATAGTCTTTTTTATCACTACATCTCTAGTATTATGGTATATACCAAGTGAGTACAATATCATATATAATAAACAAGCTAGTTTATCTCCTTTTTTTATAATTAGTCCTTGGGTTTTGTTGTTTCTAATGCCTGCAATTACAATGAAAATGTTAAGCGAAGAAAGCTCACAAAAAACAATAATTATATTACTCACAAAGCCAATAAAAAAATGGGATATTATTTTTGCTAAATTTTTAGCCAGCTTCAGTATTGGATGCATATCTATTACACCAAGCTTAATATTTGTTTATTCTATATTTAAATTAAGTGAACCTACTGGAAATTTAGATTATGGTGAACTCATTGGATCCTACATTGGGCTAGTTATGCTAATAANTACTTATAGTGCAATTGGTTTATTTGGATCTATAATATCTAAAAACATGATGATTGCTTTTATTTCAACAACAATTATTATTTTGTTCTTCTTATTTGGGCTTGATTTATTAAGTAACAACTATGACAATTCAATATTACAATATCTTAGTATTAATACTCACTACGAGTCTATTAGTAGAGGAGTAATTGACTCTAGAGATATAATATACTTTACATCAATCACTGCTTTTTTTCTAATTATTTCAACACTTATAATAGAAAGACAAAATTCATAACATGAAGAAACTGTTAAAAAATAGTATTATACCCACATTAACACTGATTATAATAATATTAATTAATATAGTGTCAAGTTATTATTTTACACGTATTGATTTAACTAATGACAAGAGNTACTCTATCTCAAAAGAAACTCAAAACTTAATTAAAGAAATTGATGATATTATTTATTTCAAAATATATCTACATGGAAATATCCCAATGGAATATAAAAATTTAAGCAAAGAAGTTAAATACATGTTAAATGAATTACGAGCATATTCAAAATATATACAATATGATTTCATTGACCCTAGCTCGCTGGAAAATGATGAATATAAAAGAGCCTTAGAAGAAGAGCTTTATACAAAAGGTATTAATCCTGTGCCACATAGGAGCTATGAAAACAATAAACTAGAAGAAACGTGGATCTTTCCTGGATTTANAGTTTCATATAAAACTAAAGAAGTTTCTATACCACTCATTAATGAAAGCCTAATGCATGACCCAAAGACAGTGATTAAGCAATCTATTGACAGATTAGAGTACTCATTAATTAATGCTATTCGAAGACTTATAATAAAAAAGAAAACAATTGGCTTAATTAACGGACATGGCGAAATCACAAGTAATCTTATTGAATCATTCAAAGAGTTAGTATCTACGAACTATCAGATAATAAATCTTCCACCAATTAATGGCCAACTAAATGCTTTAAAAGAAATAGATTGTATTATAATTAATCATCCCAAAGATTATTTCACAGAAAAAGATAAGTTTATTGTAGATCAATTTATTATAAATGGGGGGAAAAGTATTTGGATATTAGGTGGAACAAATGCCAATATGGACAGCTTAACTCAAAAAAATGAAACGCTTGTAATGCCGATTGAAAATAGAAATTTAAATGATTTATTATTTAAATATGGAATTCGTGTCAATAACGATTTAATACAGGATATACAAGCCGCACCGATTCCAATTGTTACACATTATATAGACGAGAAACCTCAATGGACATTCTTCCCTTGGACATTTTTTCCAATTATTAGCCCACCCCAAAATCATCTAATTACGACAAATATCAACCCTATAAAATCACAATTTCCAAGTTCTATTGATACCATTAGCAATCAAATTGAAAAAACCATATTATTAAAAACAACAAAAAATACCAAAATAACTAGAACACCTGCATTAATTAATTTAGAAAGTTTAAAAACACAACCAGATGAATTAACCTTTAACAAAGGTGATCAAAATATAGCTGTGTTATTAACTGGATTTTTTAAATCAATATTTCAAGACCGAATACCATTAACCATACAAGAAGATCCAAATATAAACTTTATAGAAAGTTCAAAGAATAAAAATAAAATGATTGTTATATCTGATGGATATTTTATTAATAATCAATTTTTTAAAGGCAATAAACTACCCTTAGGATTTGATAAACATACTGGAAAACAATATGGAAATGGTGATTTTATTTTAAACTGTATTGATTATTTATTAAACAATGAAGTTTTTATTAAAATACGATCAAAAAACATAGATTTACGTCTATTAAATGCACAAAAAATAAAAACAGAACAAAAATATTGGCAGATATTAAATATCTTCATACCAACTATTTGTGTTTTAATAATTGGGTTCACTCTATTGATGTTAAGANAAAGAAAATATAGTTAAGAAAATGAAAAAAATATTATTATACATATTAATTGTCATCAGTCTTATTCTTTTGATTTTTCTTGGAATAAGAAACAATAAACATACAAGCACATTACGAGATGACAAAAGAGATTTTGCTATTTCAGACACCTTATCAATTGACAAAATAATACTTAAGAATAGAAGTTTAGAAACAATAATATTACAGCGAAATAAACAGAAGACTAAATGGACTCTGAATGACACATTAATTGCTAACCCATACTCTATTAATCTGCTATTAAAAACCTCAAAAGAAATGAAAGTGAAAAATCCGATTGCGAGATCTGGTTTAGAAAATGTAATTAAAAGAATGGCTATACAAAATACAAAAGTTGACTTCTTTAAGAATAACAAAAAAATAAAAACCATATATATAGGCGGTGAAACTGCAGATCAACTAGGAACATTTATGATGATAGAAGGAGCAAAAGAACCATATGTAGTGCATATTCCTGGATTTAATGGCTATCTAAGCTCCAGATTCTCATGCAAAGAACATCTATGGCGTAGTAAAAAAATATTTAATCAAAAAATACAAACTGTAACATATGTAAAAAATGACATGAAGATGGAACACAATAATATCTCAAAAAAAATAGAAAATATATATTGTGAAAAATTCATCACTGATAATCAAAATCTACAAAATGAAATCAAATCTCGTGTTCCTTTTATTACAATAGAAATAAGCACAGAAACAAATGAACAAAAACATCTCCATTGCATTAGAAAAAAAACCGTCAATAAAATAAAATATGAACATCAAGAATACGACCAAGAACGTTTTTATGGCTTACTAAATAATACAATCATGTTAATTCAATATAAGCAATTTAAAGATATCGACTTATCAGACGAAGTAAAAAAGATCTTTATGCCATGGCATGAAAATTAAAACATTATAAAATACGCATCGAATTCTTTTAAGAAAAAGATGAAAATTTTGAAACGCTTAATTATATTTACAAAAAAAACAATTTCATGAAATTTATAATATCCAGTGACAATTTATTAAAAACAATCCAGCCGTTAATAGGGGTTGTGGGTAACAACTCTGCATTACCAATCATTGAAAATGTATTATTAGAGTTAAATAAAAATATACTTAGAATAAAAGCCACAGATTTACAAACCACAATAATAAATACAACACATGTTGAATCTGAATCAAACGAGTCAATTGCTGTGAATGCAAAATTACTACTTGAAACTTTGAAATCATTCCCTGAGCAACCTTTAACTTTTAAAACAAATACAGAAAATAACACATTAGAAATTACATCCGATCAAGGAAATTACACCTTATCGTATGTAAATAGTGAAGAATTCCCGAATACTCCTGAGTTAGACGACTCTCAATCTATAATAATGTCAGTCGACACACTTAAAAAAGGTATAAAAAACACACTATTTGCAACAAGTAATGATGAACTCAGACCAGTTATTAATGGCATTTCCATTGAAATCAACAAAGAGAACATGCTATTTGTTGCTACTGATGCTCATAAACTAGTGAAATATGAAAACAAAATAGAAACAAATGACTCAGCTAGTTTTATTGTTCCAAAAAAACCTCTTCAATTATTGAAAAATATATTAAACGACGTTAATGAAGATGTCCAGATTCAATATAATAAAACTAATATTATTTGTTCATGTGAAGGGATGGAAATATACTGCAGATTGGTAGATGGCAACTATCCCAACTATGCAGCAGTGATACCTCAAGAAAATCCAAATCAATTATGTTTAGATAGAAATATATTATTAAATTCTTTGAAGCGAGTATCAATTTTTTCTAACCAAAGTACAAGACGAGTAAAATTTAAAATAAGTGGAAGTGAACTTATTATATCTGGTGAGGATTTAGACTTTTCTAATAAAGCGAATGAAACATTAAAATGTGATTATGATGGTAATGACATCGAAATTGCTTTTAATGGAAAGTTTTTAATTGAAATCCTAAGCACTTTAGAGTCAAATAAAATAAATATGTATTTTTCAAATCCTAGTAAAGCAGCTATCATTAAACCTGATGACAATATAGAGGAGAATGAAGATGTTTTGATGCTAATCATGCCAATGCATATTGATGACCAATCAAATTAATAAATTTATAAATTTGCGGAGAAGGAGGGATTCGAACCCCCGGTACATTGCTGTACGCCGGTTTTCAAGACCGGTGCATTCGACCACTCTGCCACTTCTCCGATGGTTTTATGCTTGGCAAAATTAAATATTTTTTTTAATTCATTGAACAAATGCATAAATTATAATAACAAAAAAATAAAAATGAAGGTTAAATTAGTATATATACTATTGTTTTTTCTATCAAAAATACCTATTCAAATATTATATATCACATCACACATATTACAAATTCTTAATAAAGGAATTATCAAATACAGATTAAACATTACACAAAAAAATTTAACTCTAGGATTATCAAAATTAACATCAAAAAAAAGAAAAGACTTAATAAATCAATTTTATCATCATTTTTTTAATGTTATTATAGAAATACTAAAATCAATTTCATTTAACAAAAAGCACATTATTAGCAGAGTCAATATAAAAAACAAATCTGCTATTGAAAATGTAATCAAAGATAAAAAACCAATTGTTCTAATAGGATCTCATTACGGGAACTGGGAGTGGCTATTGTTAAGAATTGGATTAATAAACAATATCAACTTAAGTGCAGTTTATAGACCTTTATCTAACACAATATTTGATAAAATACTTTTTAAAACACGAACCAAATTTGGTGCAGAACTCGTACCTTTGAAAAAATGGAAATATTTTATTTTGAATAAAAGAAATAAACCACAAACATTCTTGTTCATATCTGACCAAGTCCCTGACAAAAAAGAACATGGTATTAGAATCAACTTCCTCAACCAATCTACTCTTTTTCATGAAGGAGCAGAAAAAACTGCTAAATTATTAAATGCAGAAGTGTTTTATGTCGACATGACAGTAGAGCGGAAAGGATATTACAATATTGAATTTAAAAAAATAAAATCTAAAAATATTACCGAACAATATGCAAATTTATTAGAAAAAACGATTCAAAAAAAACCTATGGCTTGGCTATGGTCACATAACAGATGGAAACGATAAATACAAAAATAGGAATCTTTATATTAAACTACAATGGTGTAAATTGGCTCAAGCAAACCCTACCCAATCTCATAAAATATAGTAGTGAAACTGAAATCATTATCATTGACAACAACTCTAGTGATAATTCTACTAAATATCTTAAAACTCAATTTCCTTCAATAGAGCTAAGAATAAATAAACAAAATTATGGCTTTGCAAAGGGATATAATCAAATTTTACTAGAAGAAAGTAGATTTAAATATTTCATTATAATGAATAATGATGTAAAAGTATCCAGGAATTGGATTCAACCATTGTTAAAAAAAATTAAAAACAACGACATCGGAATAGTGCAGCCTAAAATAAAAAGCTTAAAAAAACCTAATTATTTTGACTATGCTGGTGCAGCTGGCGGATATATTGATCTTTTGGGAATACCATTTTGCAGAGGACGAATTTTAAATAAGATAGAATCTGACACAGGTCAATATGATGATGATACGAATATATTTTGGGCGTCTGGTGCGTGCTTTATGATAAAAGCAAAATTATTCAAAGAACTCAATGGTTTTGATGAAATTTTCTTTATGCATCAAGAAGAGATAGATCTTTGTTGGCGTTCTAAAAATTTAAATCAAAAAAGTTATTATGTAGGAGAAAGTACTGTATATCATTTTGGAGGAGGAACATTAGAATATAATTCTCCAAAAAAAATATATTACAACCACCGAAATAATCTTTTATTATTAATTAAGAATTTAGACTCCCGCTTCATTTTTATCATTCTTTTCAGAATCTTGTTAGATTACATGTTGATTATTGCATATATATTGAGTGGGATTTTTTATCTAAAAAATGCGCTTTCGATTCTTAAAGCACATGGTTCTTTTCTTTTACTATTACCAAAAATTTTAAAATCTAGAAAGCCGATTAAATCTGAATTAATTTATAAAGGAAGTGTGATTTTTGATTATTATATAAGAAGAAAAAAGACGTTTTCAACACTAAAACAATTTTGATCTTTTTGTTAAATAAGATATCAAAACTGGAGATAAACCATCTTGAATAAATGATGGAATGTAATCAATTTTATATTGATCACATTTTGTTTTAATTTTTTCTTGAAATTCTGTATAAAGAGTTTGATAAACATCCTTGTAATTCATAGGATTTAGTTTTATTTCATTCTGATTTTCTAAATCAATAAATCTATAAGGTCTATTTGCAAATTCAAATAAATTTTCTTTTTCATAATCTTGAACATGAAACAAAATCACTTCATTCTTTTTATATCGCAAATGCTGGAGAGCTTGAAGTAAATTATCTAAATACGATTGGTCAAAATTCATCATATCACTAAAAACAATAACTAAAGATCGTTCATGTATTTTTTCAATTAATTCTGAAATAATTTTTGAGAAATCTGTTTTTCTTTTTTCATTTTGTCTAGAAAAATTATTATGCAACAACTTATCTAACTCGGACATCAATCTATTATAGTGTGCTTTCGTGTTTTTTGCCCTTGAAAAGAAATCTATTTTATCACTAAAAAAAGTAACACCAAAAGCATCTCTTTGTTTTCGAAATAAATACATCAGACAAGCTGCTGCATATATAGAAAATCTTATTTTATTAACTTTTTCATGATCTGGATAAAACATTGAAGAAGAAATATCAATTAAGATATGAGACCTTAAATTCGTTTCTTCTTCAAATTTTTTAACAAACAATTTATTTGATCGCGCAAATAATTTCCAATCTATATTCTTAATAGAGTCACCAGGATTATATGTTCTGTGTTCAGCAAATTCAACGGAAAAACCATGATAAGGACTTTTATGCATGCCCGTCAAAAAACCCTCCACAACTTGACGGGCAAAAAAATCTAAATTATCCGTAATATTTAATTGTTCTTCCCCAAAGTACATTATTGAGAAACCAATCTTAAATAAGAGATTTTAGTTTTTCCTCTAATTGCGATTTAGATGCAGCACCAACATGCTTATCTACAATTTCACCATCTTTGAAAAATAATAAAGTTGGGATCGAAGTAATTCCATATTTTGCTGAAACATCTGATTCAGAATCAACATTTACTTTCCCAACAACAGCCTGGTCTTTAAAATCTTCATGCAACTCATCAATAAGGGGAGCTATCATTCGACAAGGACCACACCATTCAGCCCAAAAATCAACAAGAACAGGTGTCGAAGATTCTAAAACTTCTTGCTGAAAATTTGCTGTAGTAAATTCTTTAGCCATAATTTCTAAATTTTTTAATAAACAAATCTAAATTTTTTTTTTTTTAATACAAATATCTAATATGATTTATATCTGATTTATGGAAAAAACCTAAAAAATACTTGAATTATTTTAATGTATATTCTTTTACAACACTACTCATATCATTAATTAAACTTGAACAAATATTCACTTGATATTTTTTAGAAAGGAAGT
>PAMG01000028.1 GCA_002707245.1 Flavobacteriales bacterium | reverse complement strand
ATTGCTTTTTTACTATTAATATTTTTTTTAGTAACTACTACAATGGATGTTGATACAGGTATTGCAAGAAAACTGCCGGTTCTAGATGAAGAACAAGAAATTGAAGATATGCAAGGCAATGACCGTAATATTTATGAGGTTTATGTCAATACGAAAGATGCATTATTGGTAGAAGAGGAAGAGATGGACATAAATGATCTACGATTAGGTGCAAAAGANTTTTTAAATAATAATGGNNNNAANCCTAAACTNTCNGATANTCCAGAAAAAGCTATTATNTCNTTNCAAAATAGTAGAGGNACATCTTANGAAATGTATATCGCTGTNCAAAATGAATTAACTGCTGCATATAATGAATTAAGGGATGANGCTGCTTTNNNAAAATATAGCTTAAACTATACNGAACTNNCNAANGATAAAAAACGAGAGATTCGAAAAATGTATCCNATGAAAATATCNGAAGCTGAACCTTTTAAACAATAAGTTAATTTATGTCAAAATTTAAANAAAATAAANAAANTAAATTAGCACCTATCTCTACNGCATCATTNCCNGATATTGTNTTTATGCTNTTNTTCTTTTTTATGGTTACAACTGTAATGCGNGAAACNGAAATGNTAGTNGAAAANATATTNCCNCANGCAACNGAAGTNAAAAAATTAGAANGAAAATCTCTNGTNTCATATATATATATNGGATCNCCNAAAGGNAANAATNGAAAAAGNAAATANGGGAAAGAAGCTAAAATTCAACTTAATGATGCTTATGCACGTGTTGCAGATATTCAAGCATTTATTATNGCTGAACGAGAAACTCGAGCAGAAGAGGAAGTACCATTATTAACAACTTCGATTAAAGCCGATGTTAACGTAAAAATGGGGATTGTGTCAGACATTAAGCAGGAATTGAGAAAAGCCCAAGCTTATAAAATTAACTACTCTACAAGAAAAGAANTAAAATAAATCATATTACTCCTTATTTAAATTGATATGGTAAAAATAGGAGACCTAGAAGTCGGGGAATTCCCACTATTATTAGCACCTATGGAAGATGTTAGTGATCCGCCTTTCAGAAAGCTTTGTAAAACAGGTGGTGCTGATATAATGTATACAGAGTTTATCTCTTCAGAAGGGCTAATAAGAAACGCTGAGAAAAGTGTACAAAAATTAGATATTTTTGAGTTTGAAAGACCTATTGGTATTCAAATTTTTGGCAATAATATAGATTCTATGAAAGAAGCTACAGAAATTGCATCAAATACAAATCCTGACATTATAGATATTAATTATGGGTGTCCTGTAAAAAAGGTAACATGTAAAGGTGGTGGTGCAGCAATCTTACAAGACATTCCAAAAATGGTAAAAATGACTTCGGAAATTGTAAAATCAACTAATATCCCCGTTACTGTAAAAACAAGATTAGGGTGGGATGATAGCACAAAATATATCGTAGAAGTAGCAGAAAGACTCCAGGATGTAGGAATAAAAGCTATATCAATACATGGTAGAACACGGAAACAGATGTATAAAGGTGAAGCTAACTGGGAATTAATAAGAGATGTAAAAAATAATCAAAGAATGAAAATTCCTGTATTTGGCAATGGAGATGTGAGTTGTCCTCAAAGTGCAAAAGAAAAAAAAGAGAAATACCAAGTAGATGGTATTATGATTGGGAGAGGCGCAATTGGTAATCCCTGGATTTTTAATCAAATAAAAGAATATCTTCAAAATGGTAAAATAATCGATGATCCAACTATTGTAGAAAAAGCTAATATGGTGTTAGAACATTTAGAATTATCAATAAAGTGGAAAGGTCAGAAATTAGGAATATTAGAAATGAGAAGACACTATGGCAACTACTTTCGAGGAATGCCACAAATTAAACAATATAGATCAAAACTAGTGCAAAGTAATGATTATCAAGAATTGGTGGAATTAATTACAGAAATCAAACAAAAATATAGATAACCTTAATAATGATAAAAGTTTTGCGTTCTAGAGACCAGATAAGATGTCATACTACCTAAAAACAATACTATCAATTGAATCATTATAATATCTATTAACTCTACTCTCACTGGATAGGCCTGTAAAAAAGGAGAAGATTGTCCTAATTGAACTATTTCAAANTTATCTTGCAAATAGCAAAAAAATCTACCTAAAGCAGTACCTGCAATAGAACCTAACATAGTAATAAAAACACCAACTAAAAAAAATATATTTTTAATCTTGTCCTTATGAATACCAAAAGAATACATTGTATAAATATCATTCTGCTTTTCCATTAATAATACTACTAAACTTGCGATCAAGCTAAGCAGAGATATTATTAAAATAAATGAAAATATTATATACACAGCTAATTTTTCTGTTTCAACCATTTTATAAATAAAAGGGCGTTGATCGGATCTGTTTTTGACTATAAAGGATGTNCCGATAATACGCTTCAATTCTGCCTCTACCTCTTTCTCGTATCTTAAATCTGATAATTTAATTTCAATACTTGAACAACTATTCATATTTAAAAAAAGAAAATCTCTTAAATCATTTATGTTTAATAATATATGAGTATTATCGAATTCTGAAAATGTTTGAAATACTCCAGATACATAAAAAGATTTCTTAACTTGATTAATCTTATCTAAGGCTAATCCACTAGGATTATCGCGAAAAAAAGACAACTGTAACGGTTCATCATAATCTAATACATTTACTGACAAAAGATTTGCAATATGACTTCCAACAATTACATGNTGTTTTTTATCATCAAAATAATAGCCCCTGGAAATACTATTTTTTATATTATTTACATCTAAATAATTAGCAGAAACACCTTTAGCATGTACTACAGCTAAGTCTTGACCCTTAGCTTCTAATAACATTTTGTGCTCTAAAACTTCTGAATACGCCGTGACCCCATCTATATTTTTAATCTTTTCCATTAATAGATCACTGGTATCAAATACGAAGCCCTCCTTTAATTCTATTTTAAAATCTGAATCAACATTATAATATATTTTTTGTATGATCTCATCAAAACCGTTAAACACAGATAAAACAATTACCATAGCCATGGTACCAAAAAGAACTCCAATAAACGAAACTAGAGTAATTATATTTGATATATTTCTATGCCTAATGGCAAATAAATACTTAAATGCTATTTGAAACAAATAATTCAAAATTAAATATCTTTCAAAAGATGATTAATAGTTTCATAGTGATCAAGAGAATTATCGAGAAAAAATAATAAATCTGGCGTTTTTCTCATTTGATGTTTCATTTTAAATGACAGCTCGTGCTTAATAATATTTTTTTGAACATTAATTTCATTAAATAGATTTTGTTTATTTGCATCTGGGAATATGCTTAAATAAACTTTAGCAACTGACAAGTCTTTTGAGATAAGTACATGTGTAATCGTAATCATAATTCCCTGATAATGATCTTTAGACTTTAGAAGAAAAATTTCTGATAAATCTTTCTGTATTAATCTAGCAACTTTTTTTTGTCTATTTGACTCCATGTTCACCAAAGATACAATTATAATATATATTGATATACCATATATATATTCTTCTCGTTATATTTGAACTATGAAAAACACTTTTAAGATTTTAAAATTCTCTTTACCTTATTTAAATCTTATCATTTTAAACACAGTTTTCAATTTTTTATCTGTTATTTTTTCACTATTATCAATATCATTAGTTATTCCAATACTCGGTTTGTTATTTGGAACAATTGAAAGTCCAGAACATGCAGTTTCTGACCTATCCTTGAATAATATGAAAGATTATTTTTATAGTTATATCCATGGTATTATAGAATCAAAAGGGGTTATAAATGCGTTAGCATTTATTTGTTTTTTAGTAGCAGGGGGGACAATTATGAAAAATATAACCCGATATCTTGCACTATATTTTTTAACTCCGATTCGAAACAATGTTATTCGAGATATTAGACAAAAAATTTACTCTAAAATATTGAAACTTCCTCTCAAATTTATTCATAAATTTAAGAAAGGTGATATTGTTGCAAGAATGACTACGGACTTAACTGAAATTGAGTGGTCAATTATGGGAGTATTAGAGTTCTTTATTAAAGATCCGATACATATCCTTCTTTTTTTAATTAGCCTTATTTATATTAGTCCCGAGTTGACAATAATTGCGTTAGTTTTCCTACCATTTACCTCTTTCATCATCACACAANTAAGTAAATCATTGAAAGATTCATCACTACTAAGTCAAAATAAAATAGGTGAATTAATTTCTACTATTGAAGAATCAATTAGTAATATAAAAATTATCAAAGGATTAAATGCTTACAATATAATTAGTAAAAATTTTATCAATTATAACGAAAGCTTGAAAAATACCAATAATCGAGTATTGTGGAGAAAAGACTTAGCATCTCCATTCAGCGAAATGATTAGCACGTTAGTTATGGTTGTGATTATTTGGGTTGGAGGAAGTATTGTGCTTAATAGCAAACTTTCACCTGATTCTTTTATTGGTTTTATTGTGATTTTTTCACAAATTATTCCACCTGCTAAATCTCTCACAACAGCATTCTATTCTATTCAAAAAGGAGCCGCCTCAGTAGACAGAATTTTTGAAATTCTAGATTTTAAACATAAAGAGGAAAAGTTGCTAAATCAAAATTTTACAAAACATATTTCATTTAATGACATTTCATTTCAATATGATAACGAAATTGTACTACAGAAAATTAATTTAACAATTAATAAAGGAGAAAAAATTGCAATAGTTGGTGAATCTGGATCTGGAAAATCTACATTAGTAGAGTTATTATTGAAATTCTATCATCCTTTAAATGGAGAAATTAATATTGATGGAAACAATATTAACAAAATTAATATTAAACCATTATTTACAATAATTACACAAAATGTTATGTTATTTAATGACACTATCATTAATAATTTAACTATTGGTAATGTTAATGCTAGCTTAGAAGAAATAAAACATGTTACAAAACAAGCCCTCATTAATAATGTAATTGAAAAATTACCTGATCAATATGAAACTATTATAGGGCCACAGGGAAATAATTTATCAGGGGGTGAAAGACAACGTATTGCAATTGCAAGAGCACTTTTAAGTAAAGCCCCTATTCTAATGTTTGATGAACCAACTTCATCATTAGATTCTGAGTCGAACAATTCTATTCAAGAAACTTTCAAATCATTAGAGTCACATAAAACAATAATTATGATTACACATAAATTAAAATCACTTGAAGGATACGACCGCATTATAGTAATGAAAGATGGGAAAATTGTAGAACAAGGGAAACATCAATNTTTGTTAAACAAAGATGGAGTATATAAAAAACTTTACGAAATTGAAAATTTAAATTCAAATGAAAAAAATTGAACATATAGGAATAGCTGTTGCTAATCTAGAACAAGCCAATAAATTATATTCTACTATATTGAATTCAAAACCTTATAGAATAGAAACAGTAGAGAGTGAAGGAGTAATTACGTCTTTTTTTAAATGTAAAGACACGAACATTGAACTACTTCAAGGTATTGATGAAAAAAGCGCTATCTCAAAATTTATTAAAAAAAGAGGAGAAGGAGTTCATCATTTAGCATTTGAAGTTGATGATATTGTATCTGAAATTAAACGATTGAAAGAACTTGGTTTTGAAATTATTAATGAAAAACCTAAAAAAGGTGCAGGTAACAAATTAATTTGTTTCATTCATCCAAAATCTACAAATCATGTACTTATTGAACTATGTCAAAAAATTAAATAATTTATAAATATGCAATTTAGAACTAGAAAACTTGTGAAACCAGAAGATTTAAATACAGGTGGAAGTCTTTTTGGAGGACAATTGTTACGATGGATTGATGAAGAGGCGGCAATTTACGCAATGTGTCAATTAGATAATCAAAAAGTAACAACCAAATTTATGTCCGAAATTGACTTTATTTCACCTGCAAAAACTGGTGATGTGATTGAAATTGGACTAGAATTAATTAAAATGGGGATAACTTCTATTACATTCCGATGCGAAGCAAGAGTAAAACAAACAGAAAAAACAATCATCACAATTGATAAAATTGTTTTTGTTAACTTAAACAAAGAATTAAGACCAACACCACATAATAAGGGTTAATTATTTGTTGGATCGTGAATCTTTCATTAATATTGCTTTCTCTTTTCAGGGCCCATAGCTCAGCTGGTTAGAGCACTTGACTCATAATCAAGGGGTCGCAGGTTCAAGCCCTGCTGGGCCCACAAAACAAAAACCCACTTAAGTGGGTTTTTAAAATTATATGCCAATTATTTCAACCCCGGAAATCACCCTCCTTCTAGCCAACCACTAACCAATCCTCAAGATCTACTATAAACTTATATCTTTGTTTATTTTGTCTTATTTCATAATCTGGAAAATTATTCGAAAGAAAGAATAATGTAATTTTTCTTACCCTTTTGTACCAATAAATACTTGTTGTTTAATAAACTATTAACAGTGAATTGATCTTGTTCTTTAATTTTTATTTTATTAATGCTAATTGCATTAGAGTTAATTAATCTACGTAACTCACCTTTAGACTTAAAAGCTTCAGAAAAATCAGTAAGTAACGTAACGGGATCAACACCATTCATGATTTTAGACCTATCAACTTTATACTGATCTACACCTTCAAAAACCATTAAAAACTCTTGTTCTGTAATTTCTTGAATTTGATCTGCAGTGTTTTTACCAAATAAAATATTTGAAACTTTAACAGATTGATAATATGCGTTTTCCGTATGAACTCTACATGTAATACTCTTTGCTAATTCTTTTTGTAGTATTCTCAAATGTGGTTCTTTAGCATGCTTATCTATAATCTCCGAAATTTCATTTTCAGAAAAAGTAGTGAAAATTTTAATCCATTTTTTTGCATCTTCATCACTAACATTCATCCAATACTGATAGAATTTATATGAAGATGTCCTTTTTGCATCCAGCCAAATATTGCCTTCTTCCGTTTTTCCAAATTTTGTTCCGTCTGATTTAGTTAACAAAGGAGTAGTGAGAGCATATGCTTTTTCACCTTCTATTTTCTTAATTAATTCAATACCAGAAGTAATATTCCCCCATTGATCAGACCCTCCTATTTGCACCTTGCAATTTTTTGTTTTATATAAATGATAGAAATCATAAGCTTGAATAAGCTGATAAGAAAATTCTGTAAATGAAATGCCCGTTTCCATTCGATTTTTAACAGAGTCCTTAGACATCATGTAATTGAGTGTTAAATGTTTTCCGATGTCTCGAAAAAAACTAACCATATTAATATCCTTAAACCAGTTCATATTATTAACAATTTCTGCTGACTGATTACCAGCATCAAAATCTAAAAACAATTCTAACTGTGGCTTGATTAATGAAAGATTATGCTCCACTTCTTCGGTTGTTAATAAATTTCTTTCTGAACTTTTTCCAGAAGGGTCTCCAATTAATCCAGTAGCGCCACCAATCAAAGCAATTGGCTTATGTCCACACCTTTGATAATGTACTAATANCATAATTGGAACCAGGTTTCCTATATGTAAAGAGCTAGCTGTAGGATCAAAACCCACATATGCTGGAGTCACATTCTCAGATAGTTTTTCTTTAATTCCAGGCGTCGAGTCATGAATCATTCCACGCCATTCCATTTCTTTAATAAAATCCATATATATTAATTTATACATTGTAAATGTATTATTAAAGAATGGAAAAACATATATTTAATATATTATAATTTATATGATGACGAAAATACTTGTCACAGGTGGAACAGGATTGGTGGGCGCACATCTTTTATATTCTTTAACAAAAAATGGAGCTTATCCAATTGCAATTAAAAGAGCAACTAGTAATATCCAAAATGTGAAAAAAATATTTAGTTATTATTCTAATGATAGTGAAACTTTATTTCAACAAATTCAATGGAAAGAATGTGATGTATTAGACATAGTTAAATTAGATTTAATTATAAAAGAAGTTACACATATTTATCACTCTGCAGCATTAATCTCTTTTAATAATAAATTGAAAGATAAAATGATTGAAATAAATGCCACAGGGACAGCAAATATTATCGATTTAGCCATCAAATACGATATTCAAAAAATATGTTATGTGAGTTCCATTGCTACATTAGNCTCAAATCATAATCTCCCAATAGATGAAANTTGTTTNTGGGANTGGACTAATCAATCAGGATATGCTATATCAAAACACTTNGCAGANATGGAANTNTGGAGNGGANTNGCNGAAGGATTAAATGGNNTCATTGTAAACCCTTCTTTAATCATTGGTCCAGGATCTTGGGACTCTGGGATTGGAACAATTATAAAAAAATCAAAAATAGGAAGTCCATTCTACCCACCTGGAAGTTGTGGGGTTATTGATGTAGAGGACTTAGTTCAAATTATGGTATCACTAATGGATAGTACTGTAACAAATGAAAGGTTTATAATTAACTCTGAACACATGAGTTATAAAAATTTAATGAGTGTTGTTGCAAAAAAATTCAATAAAAAACCACCATATATTAAACTGAAACGCTGGACAATAAAATGTTTTATCTTTCTGGATATAATGTGGAGTAAGCTGTGGGGTAAGCCTATTGAATTAAGCACAGATGCAGTAAAATATACCACTAATGAAATAATTTTAAACTCAAGTAAAATTAACAAGAAAATAAAGTATAATTATCGAAATGCATATGAATCTTTAGAAAAATGTGTCAGTATATTTGAAAAAGAAAAACTAAGAACTTAAGGAGTCTTTTACTTCATTTAACAGTCGCAACATTTCTTCTGGTCTATCAATATAAAATAAAAGCGTTTTCTCATATGTTGATACAGATAAATTATAATTAACTAAAATTGAGTTTAATAAAAGACTATCTTGATTTATCTGTTTCAATGAATCTATTTCTGGTTTTGACCATTCTTGTTGCTTTTCAATATCAATTAAAATACTTTTAAAAGAATCTCTCGGAATCAAATCATCAATATGATTAGAAGATTTTCCAAAACAACCCACAATAAATAGACTAATTATCAAAATCCAATTCCTTCCCATTTGTTATATTAATAATATTTCCTTGTTTATAAACTAGATTGCCATTTACAAAAGTATGTGAAATTCGAAAATCGAATTCATAACCATTTAGTGGCGACCACTTACAAGCATATAAAATGTTTTTTTCATCAACTTTCCATTTTCTTTTATTCACAACTACTAAGTCTGCGTAATACCCTTCTCTAATAAACCCCCTTCTATTTACCTTAAAGCATTTAGCAGGTGCATGGCACATTTTTTCAACAACAAGTTCAAGAGATAATTTCTGACTTAATGTGTGTTGTAGCATCATTGGTAAAGCATGCTGAACCATAGGAGCGCCTGAAGGACATGAAAAATATAAATTCTGTTTCTCAGCTAAAGTATGGGGAGCATGGTCAGTTGCAATAATGTCTAATTTATTATTTAATAATCCCTCCCACAAAGCAGATTGATCACTTTTTGTTTTTACTGCAGGATTCCATTTAATCAATGAACCTTTTTCCACATAATCAGAGTCATTAAAAGAGAGGTGGTGTATACACACCTCAGAGGTAATCTTTTTATTTGCTAATTCTATTGCATTATTAAATAATTCTAACTCTTTCGCTGTTGAAATATGTAATATGTGTAATCTACTAGAATATTTTTTTGCAAGTTCTACTGCTAATGAACTAGATTTAAAACAAGCTTCATGCGATCTAATTTTTGGGTGTTCATAAATCGGGACAGATTCACCATATATGTTTTTGGCATGTAAACTATTTTGACGAATAGTTTCTTCATCTTCACAATGAACTGCAATTAAACCAGGTGCATTAGAAAAAATATTATTTAATACTTGAAAATTATCTACCAACATGTTGCCAGTTGAAGATCCCATAAAAATCTTTAGACCAGGTACTTTTGTGAAATCGGTTTTTAATACTTCATCAATATTGTCATTTGATACCCCCATGAAAAAAGAAAAATTTGCCAAAGAATTTTCTCGACCAATATTAAACTTGTCTTTTAACAAATCCTGAGTTAAAACAGCTGGCTTAGTATTTGGCATCTCCATAAATGAAGTAATACCTCCAGCCACTGCAGCTCGAGATTCTGAATAAATAGTACCCTTGTGTGTTAAACCTGGTTCTCTAAAATGAACCTGGTCATCTATAACTCCAGGCAAAAGAAATGCTCCTTCTATATCAATTACTTCATGATGATCTATAGAAATAGAAGAAGATATTTTCTGAATAATTTCATTTTCTATTAATACATCAACCATCTCTATGACCCCTTCATTTATTTTATTTGCATTTTTTATTATTAAGCCCATAAATTATTTATAATTTGATGAAAATATACTTTTTATTTTCATTTTTAATACTCCAAGAACAGCTTCAGTTATAATACTACTATTTAGTTTAGAAACACCTCGCTCCCTATCTTTGAAAATGATGGGTAGCTCCATAATTCTAAATTTTTTCTTCCAAGTTCTAAATTTCATTTCTATTTGAAAAGCATATCCGACAAATTCCACCTTATCAAGAGGAATAGATTCAAGCACCTTTCGTTTATATAAAACAAAACCCGCTGTTGGATCTTTTATTCTCATTCCTGTAATAAACCTAACATAAAAAGAGGCAAAATATGAGAGCAATACTCTGCTGATTGGCCAATTAACTACATTAATACCTGAAATATATCTAGAGCCTATGCATAAATCAAGATTTCTAGAAATAACACTACTGTAAAGCCGAAGCAAATCATTTGGATTATGTGAAAAATCACAATCTATTTGAAAGAAATATTGATATGATTTATTTAGTCCCCATTTAAATCCTGCTATGTATGCTGTTCCCAATCCTCTTTTTTCTGTTCTTTCTAATAAGAATAATCGATTATTATATTTTTCTTGTAAAGAGATTACCTTCTTAGCGGTACCGTCTGGAGATGAATCATCAACTACCAATATGTGCACATCTGATGAAAGTGAAAATACTGTATCTATCATTAGTACGATATTTTCTACTTCATTATATGTAGGAATAATAATTAATCCATCTTTCATTTATTATACATCTAAGGTAATAAACACAAAAATAATTAAATTACATATTATTATATCTAAATTTAACCACGTATATTGCACTCGTATTTTAACTTTTTAATTATCAATTAATTTAAAAAACCTTAACATGAAGCAACTTTTTACACTTTTTTCGATTTTCTTATTTTCACACTTAGCTCAAGGACAATGTACAGACTTATTCTTTTCAGAATATGTTGAAGGATGGTCGAATAATAAAGCTTTGGAAATTTATAATCCAACTAACGAAAGTAAAGATTTATCTGCTTATTCAATTTCTAGATATTCAAATGGGGGGACCTCACCCAGTACCACACAATTAGAAGGTACAATACAGCCATATTCTACATTTGTAGTTGGATTAGATAAACGAGACCCTGAAGGTGAGGGCTATGAAGCTCCCATGTGGGATGGATACTATACATATACTGATAGTATTACTGGTGAAGAAGTAACAATATATGATGCTGACACTGACCTACAAAGTAAGATTGATTTATTTGTTAATCCAATTTATTACTTTGGGACAAATGCCGATTCCGCAGCCGCTTTTCCAACAAGTTTATATTTTAATGGCAATGATGCTATTACACTAGAAATTCTTGGAGCTGGAATAGTGCTAGATTTAATTGGAAAAGTTGGTGAGGACCCTGGCGCAGCTTGGACAGACAATGATGGAAATTATTGGACAAAAGACCACACATTAGTGAGAAAGGAAAATATATTAAATGGAGTGAGTGCTAACCCAATTCTTTTTGACCCTACATTAGAATGGGATTCTCTATCAGTAAATACATTTGTAAATTTAGGTAATCATGATTGTACATGTAATCCCAACAATCAATTACTTGAAAATAAAACCTCATTTATAGTTTCTCAAAAAAATGGAACAATTAAAATAGTCAATAACTCACCAATCAATTATCTAAAAATATATGATATCAATGGAAAAATTATATTTCAAAATCAGATAAATAATCTCAACCAAGTGGAAGTTGATAACAAGCAAGAAAATGGAATATATTTTATATCACTAATTGATGACAATGGCATTAAAACAAAATCTATTGTACTATTAAATGAATAAATTATTTTATTTTCTATTTCTTCTATCCTCATTTCAACTTGCTTCGCAAAACACCATTAACGGAGTTGTAGTAGATAAAAAAACTACCGAAACATTAATCGGGGCAAATATTGTCTTATTTAATGTGAATAATCAAATTACTATAGGCGGGGCAGTTACAAATATCGACGGAGAATTTGAATTTAATAATTTATCAAACGATACGTACTCATTAACTGTATCTTACATTGGATATGAATCAGAAAATATTATTTTGAAATTTAATGAAGAGGAGAATCTGAATATTACAGTTGAATTAAAGCCTGATGTATTATTAGATGTTGTAAGTATTATTGGTGATCAAGCAGAATTTAGAAAAACTCCCGTATCATTAAGTAATGTAAAATTGGAAAAAATTGAAAAAGAACTCGCAGGACAAGAAATTCCAATACTATTAAATTCAACGCCTGGAGTTTATGCAACACAACAAGGTGGTGGTGATGGGGATGTGAGAATTAATATTAGAGGATTTAATCAAAGAAATGTAGCTGTTATGATTGATGGAGTTCCCATGAATGATATGGAAAATGGGTGGGTTTATTGGTCTAACTGGTTTGGACTAGATGCTTTAACAAGAACTATTCAAGTACAAAGAGGCTTAGGAGCCTCAAAACTAGCTCTTCCATCTGTAGGTGGAACTATTAATATTATTACTAAAGGTGTTAATGCAAAAGAAGGGGGTATGATAAAACAAGAATATGGGAGTGGAAATTATTTAAGAACTTCTTTTGCATATACAACTAAGAACTTTAAACTTGGTAAATTTAATTTTGCAGGCTCTTTTAAACAATCTGATGGTTTAGTGGATCAAACCCCATCAAAAGGATTTTTCTATTATCTAAAATGGCAAAAACAGATTAAAAATCATCTTTTTTCTTTCTCTGTATTTGGTGCACCACAAGAACATGGCCAACGAAAATACCAAACAGGGATAGCTGTATATGATAAAGATTTTGCTACAGAACTAGGAATAGACACTGCTTCTTTAGAGGGTGGCTATGGGTTAACCTATAATCCAAATTGGGGCGAATATAATGACTATGAAGTTATATATAATAATGGTACACCTGTTGATACTATTTTTGGCAAAAACACAAAGGTTAATAGGTATAAAAACTATTATCATAAACCTAATTTCAATTTCCAGCACCTCTGGCAAATAAATGAAAATAGTTCGTTAACAAATGTATTATATTATTCAATGGGAAGAGGAGGAGGAACTGGTCTCAATACTCTACCGATTGGAGCTGATGGTTGGACAGATGATAATCAAATTAATTTTCAATACATGTATGATTCAAATAGTGGAAACATATGGAATTCATTTATAAATCCTGGAGGACCAGCAATAGACTTAGCATACAGTGACTTAGAAAAAAAGTCTACATACATATTATACTCATCTATTAATAATCACTACTGGACAGGTTTATTATCTACTTTTAATCATCAAATTAATAAAAAACTAAATTTAGCATCCGGAATTGACTTAAGAACATATACAGGTGAGCACTACCGAGAAATTTATGATTTGCTTGGCGGTGATTATTATGCTGGTTCTGGTGGTTCTGGCGCTAATAACTCTATTGGAGAAAACTCCAATAATTTAATATTAAGAGAAGGAGATAAAATATATTATCACAATGATGGATTGGTTCACTGGCTAGGTGGATTTGGACAACTAGAATATAACCACGGTAATATATCTGCCTTTCTAAATATTACAGCATCTCAAACTGCCTACAAAAGAATTGATTACTTCAAAAAACAGGACCTGGTGCTAGAAGACACTATTATGACTCAAGCTATCGGGATTAATGACACAATTACTTATAATGAAACAGAATACACTATTGACTCGAATGAAGCAAGATTCAGCGAAACAAATTGGGAAAATTTTCTTGGATATACGATTAAAACAGGTGCAAATTGGAATATAGATGAGAATAATAATATTTTTATAAATACTGGTCTTTTATCCAAGGCACCTAGATTCAGCAATGTATTTAATTATAATAATGAAGTATATTATAATATCGAAAATGAAATTGTAAAAGCAATCGAATTAGGTTATGGCTATAAATCTAAAACTTTTTCATTGAACTTTAATGCGTACAATACAATATGGGAAAACAAACCGCAAAGTGGAAGAGCTACACTAGACGGCGGAGAAAGTGTAGATTACAATATCAACGGTATTGATGCATTGCATCAAGGTATAGAAATAGATTTTGCTTGGAAAATATCCAATAACTTGAAATATGAATTCCTTAGTTCACTTGGTAATTGGAAATGGAATTCAGGAGACACAGTCAACTTTTATTTGAACCAGCAATTAGTGGGAAGTGATTATTTTGATGCAGAGGGAGTTTATGTTGGAGATTCCCCTCAAACACAAATAGGATCTAGTATTAGCTATAACTTTTGGAGTGGAGCAGAGGATAATGGCAATAGATTAAATCGAGATAACTCTGGTTATATAAAATTAAAAGTAATTTATTTTGATCGCTTTTATTCAGACTATGACCCTTTTACTTTAAACGAAAATAAAGAAGTATGGCAAATACCAGGATATGCTTTATTTAGTTTACATATGGGAAACACTATCTATTTTGAAAATAGTAACTTGAATTTTAAATTGAATATTTTAAACTTATTTAACACAACATATATAAGTGATGCACAAAATAATTCTAGTTATGTGGAAGATGCTCCAATGAATTCAGGGCCAGCATCAGCATCTGTATTTTTTGGGATGGGGAGAAAACTAATTACTTCTATTGAATATAAATTTTAACAATTATGAAAAACTATACACTATCTATACTTATTTGCTTCGGCTACCTAGTGACTGCACAGTCAAATAATTATTATGAAACTTGCAACGGACTAGAGGGCGAAGAATTAAAAGAAGAATTACATAACATAATAAAAGATCATACTTCCTTCTCATATACAACAACGAAAAGTATTTTAAGAGAATCCGATGAAGACCCTAATAATCCATCCAATATTATTCTACTATATACTGGCAATTCTATCGATAAATTTGATTTTTCTTCAAATTTTGAACCTGATTTCTGGAATAGAGAACATGTTTGGCCTAAATCACATGGTGATTTTGATGCAGGAGACCCTTTTGAAGTTCCTCTATATACTGATGCTCATAATTTAAAGCCTGTTGACGCAAGCATGAATACTATTAGAGGGGAAAAAGACTTTGATAATGGAGGTGAAACTGTGCTTAATGGCACAATTACCACTTCATGTTTAACCACATCCTCTACATTTGAACCTAGAGATGAAGTAAAAGGAGATGTTGCAAGAATGATTTTGTATATGGATGTTAGATATGAGGGTGGTGACAATGAACCTAATTTAGTCCCTGTTGACGGATTAACAACATATCCAAATCCACAAATTGGAGTATTATCTACTTTATTAGAATGGCACGAACTAGATCCGCCAGATGCTTTTGAAAAAAGAAGAAATGATGTTATTTATGAATGGCAAGGAAATAGAAATCCATTTATTGACTATCCAGAATTTGTAGATATTATATATAATAATTCAACTGCAAACCCTATTCAAATTGATAATGTAGAAACTCCCAATCCAATTAATGGTGGTGAAAGCTTTATAATAACTGCCAACGTGACAAGTGCAATTGACTGCCCTGTTTTATCTGTTACATTAAATTATGGCAATAGTTGGGCTGATGTGTCTAATAATATTGAAATGACTTTAAATGAGAATGGCCAATATACATGCGAAATCCCGGCACAAGCTTATAATACTATGTTTTGTTATTCGATATCTGCTATGTATTTTGAAATATGTGAAGAAACTTCACAAACTTTTTTTGGATCTGAAATTATTCCACCATTTCCATTTGAAGGTGTAATAACACCTATTAGTGAAATTCAAGGAGAAACAGATTATTCTCCTTATGAGGGAGAAACAGTAAATACAACAGGGATTGTAACTGGTGCATTTGCAAATAGTTTTTATATACAAGACGGTTCAGAACCATGGTCTGGTATATATATATATAGCGGTGAAGCTCTACCGAGCATGGGAGATAGTGTTATTGTGTCTGGTGAGATTAGTGAATTTTGTTGGAATGGGGCACCATGTAGTTGCTCTACATGTGGTGGTGCCGGTGTAACAGAATTTTACCAGCCAGAAAATATTTATATTATCAGTAATAACAATCCACTACCTGAACCTATATTAGTAAGTACTGGAGAAGCATTAACCGAACAATATGAAGGAGTCCTGATTCGTATGGAAAATGTAGAATGCACCTCATTACCTGGTGGCTTTGGGGTTTGGCAGGTAGATGACGGGAGTGGTACATGTGGTATACATAATACACCAGATGGATATGAATTTGACCCGCAAATTGGTGAAACATATAATATAACTGGGGTTGTTACATCTACATTTAATGAATGGAAAGTTGATTTAAGGATGCCTTCAGATGTAGAAACTGGTCCTGACACAACAGCGCCATATATTTTAACACACACCTGCTATATGGTTGGCCAAAATTATTATGTATACCTCTATTTTAATGAAGATATTAATCCTGATTTTTTAGATATTAATAATTTTTTAATTACAAATGCGACAATACAAAATATAGCAGCTGATATATTTGATCCAACAAAAATAACACTTACGCTTAGTGAAGTATTAGACCCTACTATGGGAATAATTATATCTGAAATGGCAGATTTAAATGGAAATATTGGAACAAACTTAATATATAGTATGGATTGCAGCAACGAATTTTGGGTCGAAGACATCAATGAACATGAATATAATTTTAATTTATATCCAAACCCAAATAATGGTTACTTTAATCTAGAATTATATAATAAAAGTAATATCGTATCTATTTATAATGTAGATGGAAAATTAGTTCTTACTCAAGAAGTAGGAAATGGTGTGTATACTTTTAATTTAAAAAAACGAGGATTCTATTATTTAAAAATAAATAATTATGAAACAGCTCCTTTGATTATTCAATAATTCTTTACTCACATAAAATCTGTTGAACACAATCTAGAAATATCTGTTTCTGCTCAAAATGTGGCCAATGTCCAGCATTAGGAATTGTTATCACATGATTGTTGGGAAATAATTTCCTTATATGTGGAATATCTTTTTTTGTCACATAATTTGATTCTTCACCACAAATAAAATATGTAGAACCGGAAAAACTAGTATCTTTTTCAGGTGACATCAACATATTCTGAATATTATCCTGAATACCCAAATGATTAAACTTTAATTTTGGTTTAGTATCTACAAAAAATAAACTCTTTAACAGAAAGTTTGTCAAAATTATATCATGAGTATAATCCATTAATATTTCTTTAGCTTGTTTTCTAGATTTCGCTTGTAATAAAACATGTTGGAGTCCTTTAAAAATATTTCCATAATTTTCTTTATATAATTTCGGTGCAATATCTACAACAATTAATTTATGTAGCTCTTTAGGGTAAAATAATGCAAACTCCATAGCTACTTTACCCCCCATAGAATGACCCAAAAGAAAGAAATTGGTAATATTTTTGCTTTTTATATATTTATTTAAATCTGATGCCATCAATTGATAATTCTGATCTACACTATAAAATGAATTCCCATGGTTTCTTTGATCCAATAAATGAACCTCAAAGGAGCTTGATAGTAATTTGGCTATACTTAACCAGTTTTTACCTTCACCAAAAAGACCATGTAGTATAATTATAACAGGCCCCTCACCTATCACAGTAGATGATAATATCATTGCAATATTCTTTTATACAGATTAATAGTATTTTCTAAACCCAAGAATAAAGATTCTGAAATTAATCCATGTCCTATTGAAACTTCATCCAAAAAAGGCATGTTTTTAATGAAAAAATCTAGATTTTCTGAATCTAAATCATGACCCGCATTAACACCAATATTCATTAAATTTGCTTGCTTACTACATTCCACATAATTAGTAATCATGTTTTTAGAATGCGCATATAGACCAGTAAATAATTCTATTCTATTAGCATTAACAGAGGCCGCTCCCTCTACCATTTTTATTTCTGGATGTATAAATACTGAACTTCGTATGCCACTGTTGTTTAACTCTTTGATAGTATTTTTCAACAGGTCCTTTTCTTGAACAGTATCCCAGCCATGTAAAGATGTAAGCACATTATCTTTGTCTGGGACTAAGGTTACTTGGTTTGGTTTCACTTGTAAAACCATCTTCATGAATCGATCTGATGGAAACCCCTCAATATTAAATTCGACTCTTTCTTGCACAATAGAGGCCAGGTTAAAAACATCTTCATACTTAATATGCCGTTCATCTGGACGTGGATGAATAGTAATTCCATCTGCTCCAAAATCAATAATCGACTTTGTAACCATTTCTAAATTTGGGACATTGTTTCCTCTAGAATTTCTTAACGTAGCAATTTTATTTACATTAACACTAAGCTTTGTCATAAATAATTATTTAATAAGATTAAAATATTTCTAAAAATAGTAAGTTTGCTAAATATATTTACTTTGCAATCATGATAATTGATATTATAAAAAAAGATATTACCCCATCTCACATTGAAGATATTGCAATCAACATATTAGCCTCAATGGAAGAATATAAAACACAAATCATGCCTGTAGTAAATGGTGAAAATAAATTCCTTGGTATCATAGAAGAAGTAAGCATATTAAATATGGATAATATCCAACAATCATTACAATTTACACAAAGAGAGTTTAAAAATATATTTACATTTTTAGAATCACATATTTTTGAATCTATAAGAATTATATCTGAAAATAAAATAGCAATACTACCCGTTATTAATAAAAATTTTCAATATATCGGCTATATAACAGCAATAGATATTTTAAGAAAAATTGGGCAAAATAGTATGATGACACAAGAAACTAATATTATTGTAATTGCAGTAACTCCTAAAAATTATAGTATCTATGAAATATCCAGACTAATCGAAGAAAATAGTGGGAAAATTATAACGTTATGGCACGAAACAAGTGAAGAAAAATTACATCTGCACTTATTAATCACATCTAATAATACTAAATCTATTATAAAAACACTCGAAAGATATGATTATGTTATTACAGAGAGTTTCTTGGAAACATCGAATTCTGAAAACCTAAATGATCGCTTTGAATCTTTTATAAAATATTTGAATCCTTAGTATATGACATTTTTATTACATGGAAAAAAATTCTCGAAAGAAGTGGGTGAGGAAATAATTAAATTTATTAATTACGCAATATCTGAAAATATTGATCTCATATACACAGACACATTTTATAAATTACTAGAAAAAAGACTGAAAAAAGACAATAATAAGTCGGTAAAAACGATATCTTTCTTAACTAAAGTACGTCAAAAAATAGACTATTTAGTTTGTTTCGGTGGTGATGGAACAATATTAAATGCCGCAACAATAGTCAAAAAAACCAACATCCCAATTGTTGGCATTAATACTGGACGCTTAGGTTTTTTAGCGACTATTTCAAAACATGAATTATCTAGTCTAATAAACAAGTTAAGAAAGAAAGAATATAGTGTTAGTACACGTGCGCTGTTAGAAATTAAAGCACAAAATAATATAATAAAATTTCCATTTGCACTAAATGAAATATCAGTTTCATCAAAAGAAAATACATCTATGATAAAAATAAAAGTGTTATTAAATAATGAATACTTAAATACTTATTGGGCAGATGGCTTAATTATATCAACCCCAACCGGATCAACTGGTTATTCATTAAGTTGTGGAGGTCCTATTGTGATGCCTAACTCTAAAAACTTTATAATTACTCCTATTGCCCCGCATAACTTAAATGTTAGACCATTAATTGTCTCTGATGAACATATTATTAAAATAGAAATAATTGATAATAATGAGAATAAATTTTTATTATCTATGGACTCTCGTAATCAATATGTAAATAAGAATCAATCTATTACAATAAAAAAAGCGAAATTTGGCATTAATCTACTAGAATTAAAATCGACTAGTTATTCAAAAACACTAAGAGAAAAACTACTGTGGGGACTGGATACTCGAAATTATGAAAATTAAAAATTGGATAATATTAGCTTTAACTTTCTCTTTGACTATCTCCATTCCTGTGATAAGCCAAACCAATGAAATTGGGTTGTTTTTAGGAGGATCTCTATTTCATGGTGATGTAGGTTATAAAAATGCTGAATATAGCATACTTAACACAAAGCCTGTAATAGGCTTAAATTTTAAAAGAAATCTTAATTATCATTTTGGTTTACTATTTTCATTTAATAAAAGTACCATACAGGCTAATGACAATGTGAGCTCAGATGCATTTAATATCAATAGGAATATTAATTTTAGGTCGAAGATTAATGAACTTGCTCTTGTTTTAGAATTTAATTTTCAGCCTTATTTAAGTCGTGATCCTGATCATAATACTACTTCTTTTATTTTTGCAGGAATTAGTAAATTCTATTTTAATCCTCAAAGTGAATATGATGGGCGTTGGTATAATTTACAACCACTTACCACAGAAGGACAGGGTTCAGATTTATATCCTGGTAGAGAAATCTATAATTTAAATGGCTGGGCAATACCAATCGGTGTGGGATATAAAGTCAATATTTATAATTACATAACATTGGCTTTTAATATCGGTTGGAGAATGACATGGATTGATTATATTGATGACGTAAGTATGACATATGTTGAAGAATCCATTCTAAATCAAACAGCTTCTGAATTAGCAAATCAGTCTAATAATAACTTACCATCTAAATTTCAAAGAGGAAATCCATATAATAATGACAAATATGGTTTTATTGGTATAAGTATTTTATATAGCATAAAAGATCGAAATAACGGATGTGATAATATTGTATATTAAATGAATTTATATCAGAAATTAGACTTGAGAAATATTCCGCGTCACATCGCAATCATCATGGATGGAAATGGAAGATGGGCAAAAGAAAAAGGTAAAAAAAGATTTTTTGGACATATTGAGGGTGTGAAAGTGGTTAAAAAAATTGTTGAAAGTGTAATTAAATTAGATGTCCAATATTTAACATTATTTACTTTTTCAAAAGAAAATTGGGAGAGACCAAAAACTGAAGTAAATATGTTAATGAATCTTTTTATTTCTACAATAGAAAATAACCAAAATCATTTCTTAAAAAATGAAATTAAAATTAATACTATTGGATCGATTGAAGATTTACCTAAAAAATGTCAAAAAGCAATATCAAAAATGAAAGACATAACAAAACATAATACTGGATTAACTTTAACGTTAGCATTAAGTTACAGTAGTCGATTTGAAATTGTCGAAGCAATAAAAAAAATTATTTTAACAAAAAAAAACGTAGATATAACGGAATCTTTAATCAGTCGTCACTTACAAACTCACAACTTACCTGACCCAGAATTATTGATTCGAACAAGTGGAGAAAAGAGAATTAGCAATTTTTTACTTTGGCAAATTGCATTTTCAGAATTATATTTTAGTGAAAAAAAATGGCCTGATTTTGATGAAGAAGAGTTATATATGGCTATTTTTGAATACCAAAAAAGAGAAAGAAGGTTTGGAAAGACAACAGAACAAATTAACAATGAAGATTTTTAAATTTTTTCTAGTATTATTTATTCCATTTTTTTGTGTTATTGCACAAGACATCAATCCTAGTAAACAATATATCTTAGGGGATATTGAATTATCTGGCGAGCATAATTTGTCGAAAAATTCAGTCCTTAAAATAATGAACCTATCAATTGGACAAAAAATAATCTTACCAGGAGACGAGTTAAAAAATAGTATAAAATCTCTATGGAATCAAAATATATTTTCAGATATACAGGTTTGGAAAGTAGAACAAAATGATAAAGTTATAAATCTGGAAATTTATTTAAAAACACTACCTAGTTTATCGAAATTTAAATTCAGTGGAATCAAAAAAGGTGAAGAAGATGATTTACGAAAGAAAATAGAATTAAATATCGGAACTCCTGTAAATCAAAACTTAATTACTAATAGTAAACAAAAAATAAAAACCTATTTTATTGAAAAAGGATTTTCAAATGCAACTTGCGAGATTCAATCAACCACTGACACAATAGATATAAACAAAGTCATTCTCCATTTTAATATTTTAAAAAATGAAAGAATGAAAATCGAAGCAATTAATTTTAGTGGCAATGAAAATATTAAAACAAGAAAATTAAAAAAGAGGATGAAGAATACACGAGAAAAAGCACTTAAATATATATTCTCGTCATCTAAACTGATAAAAGAAAATTATGAAGAAGATTTAATTCAGGTTTTAAATTTCTATAAAGAAAATGGATATCGAGATGCTATCATTTTAAAAGATTCTATTTACCACTCAAGTGACAATAAACTAACAATAGATATAGAGATTTCTGAAGGGAAACAATATTTCTTTGGTGAAATTACGTGGTTAGGAAATACAAAATATGAATCGGAAACACTAACTAAAATATTAGGGATTCAAAAGGGCGATGTTTTTGATGAAACAAGACTGGATGAAAGGTTAAATATGAGTAGAAATGGAGATGATGTAAGTGCTTTATATATGGATGATGGATATTTATTTTTTCAAATCAATCCAATTGAAATTGCTATTCAAGATGGAAACCTTATTGATTTAGAGTTACAAATTAGTGAAGGTAAGCAAGCAATGATAAGAAATGTAACAATTGAAGGTAATACAAAAACAAATGATCACATTATCATGAGAGAGATTCGATCCTTACCTGGCACATTGTTTAAAAGATCTGATATTATTAGGACACAAGAAGAATTTAATCGTTTAGGCTTTTTTAATCCGGAATCATTAGGGGTTCAACCCATTCCAGATCCTAATACTGGTAATGTGGATATACACTATACTGTAGAAGAAAAACCGGCTGATCAAATTGAGTTGCAAGGAGGTTGGGGAAATGGTATGTTTGTTGGATCCTTTGGAGTAAGTTTTAGTAATTTTTCAACAAAAGGTATATTTGACAAAAGCACATGGGATCCGCTACCTACGGGAGACGGACAAAAATTAAGATTACGTGCACAATCAAATGGCTCCTATTATCAAAATTATAGCATTTCCTTCGAAGAACCTTGGCTAGGAGGGAAAAAGCCAAATTCTTTTTCAATTGCATTATGGAAATCGATACAGTCTTTTACAGAAGGTTCAAGCATGCAAATAATTGGAGGAAGTATTGGGTTAGGGAAGCGTATTAAATGGCCTGATGATTATTTTAGTATCCAAAGTAATTTAAATGTTTTACGCTACAAACTAGAAGATTATCAAACTTCATTATTTGATTTTAGTGATGGTTTTTCTAATAATATCAATTATGCAATTAGTATTAATCGAAATTCTATTTTCAACCCCATCTATCCTAGATATGGCTCTAGATTTTCTATTAGTTTAGAATTAACTCCACCTTATTCATTGTTTTCAAATAAAGATTATACGAGCATGAATGACCAAGAAAAATTTAAATTTTTAGAATATAAAAAAATTAAAACTCAAGGTACTTGGTTTAATGCAATAGCAGGTGACTTAGTATTAAAAACACATTTTGAATTTGGGTTCTTATCAGCCTACAATCAAGAACTTGGCCTGCCGCCATTTGAAAGATTTTTTGTCGGCGGAGATGGACTAAGTGGATACTCTATTGATGGCCGTGAACTTATTGGTTTACGAGGTTACCCAAATAGCTCATTAAGTGCAAATGATGGAGCACCAATATACGGAAAATATAATATCGAAATTCGATATCCAATTTCTTTAAATCCAAATTCTACTATATATGCACTTTGTTTTGCAGAAGCAGGTAATGCATGGAGTGAAATAAGCGAATTTAACCCTTTTGAAACAAAAAGATCCTTGGGTATGGGTATCAGGATTTTTATGCCAATGTTTGGAATATTAGGGGTCGATTTTGGACATGGATTTGATAACATTCCCGGGTATAATACAAAAAGTGGATGGCAAACACATTTTACAATTGGTCAACAATTTTAATTTATTAAATTTGCTAAAAAGGAAAAACTAATTATGAAAAAAATAGTTGTTATTTTAAGTTTATTATATTCTTTTGTCCAAGCACAAAATGTAGCATACGTAGATAGTCGCTATATCTTGGAAGAGATACCCGAGTTCGGTGCTGCTCAAGATGAATTAAATAATTTTTCAATCGAATGGCAAGAAGAAATTGATATATTAAAACAGGAAGTTGAAAAATTATATCGCACATACCAAGCTGAACAGTATCTTCTGCCCGAAGATAAAAAAAGAAATAGAGAGGAAATGATTATTTCAAAAGAAAAAGAAATAAAATCTCTTACTAAAAAACGGTTTGGTCCTGATGGTGACTTATACCAAAAACAACAGCAATTAATTCAGCCAATTCAAGACCTTATATATACAGCAATTACAAATTTTGCTGATGAAGCAAAATATGATATTATATTTGATAAATCTTCTGACTTAATGATGATTTATTCAAACCCTGAATTAGATAAAAGTGAACAAATACTTGAAAAACTAGGATATTAACAATTAAAACCAATCAAATGAGAATACAATTTTTCACAATAATTATATGTTTATTCATCTCTTCCTTAGCATTTACGCAACAAACTTTTGGACATATTAATGCTCAAGAAATTATTGCAATCATGCCAGAAGCAGCAACAGCACAATTAGCACTACAACAAGAAGCTGCTGAACTTGAAAAACAATTACAAGAAATGGCAACAGAACTTGAATCAAAATATAAAGATTTTGAACTAAAACAAGCTGGAATGTCAGAAACAATGAGAAACGACCAAGCTAAAAGCTTGCAAGATTTGCAAGAAAGAATTGTAGCTTTTCAACAATCGGCACAACAAAGCCTAACATTAAAAGAAACTCAATTATTAGAACCAATATATCAAAAAATTCAAGATGCTATTGATAAAGTTGCAGCAGAAAAAGGATATTCATATATATTTAATACTAGTGATATAAATACTAGTATTATATGGAAAGATGATGCATTTGATATTACTAATCAAGTGAAAACAAAACTTAAATTATAAAGTATCTCTATTAAACTATTGAATGCTGAAGACCCTATAGGAATATTTGACTCAGGCATTGGCGGTCTTACAGTTGCCCATGCCATCAATAAAATACTTCCATATGAAAAAATAGTGTATTTTGGAGATACTCAACATCTTCCATACGGCAATAAATCTATTAATAAAATAACACAATACTCGATTAAAATTGTTGATTTTTTATTAAAACAAAAATGCAAAGCAATTATCATTGCATGTAATAGTGCTTCTGCAGTGGCCTATCAAGAAATAGTTAAAAATAAAGTACCAATATTCGATGTTATTAAGCCTGTAATTCATTATATAAGTAGTCAAAAACATATTCAGCATATTGGAGTTATTGGTACAAATGCTACAATTTCTTCAGGTGTTTATAAAGATTATATTCATGCTGTTAGAAAAGATGTCAAGGTAAGTTCCTTGGCTACTCCTTTATTGGCAAGCTTAATTGAAGAAGATGATAGAAAATTATATCAAAAAGGGATTATTGAAGCCTATTTAGAAAATAATAAATTAAAAAATATTGACAGCCTAATTTTAGGTTGCACACATTATCCTTTAATTGAAACACAAATCAATGAATTCTATAATAAAAAAGTGGAAATTATTAGTGCCATAAAATATATTGGACATAGTGTTAAAAAAGTATTGGAAAAAAATAATTTATTAAATCAAAAAAATAGTAAACATAAGCATCATTTTTATGTTTCTGATTATACTACAAATTTTCAGAAAAAAACAAAATTATTTTTCCCAAAATCAATAATTCTAGAACAAGAAAATATTTTTTCATAAAATTATTATTATCTTTCTATAAGCACTAATTAATATATTTAATTACTATTTAGATTTTTCTTTTTATGAATAACAAAACACCATTTATTATTTATGCGGAATCAACTCCGAATCCTTNTGTCATGAAGTTTGTTTCAAATCAAATGTTGACAAAAAAATCACAAGAATACTTAAATATAAAAGATACTTCAGAGGGGACACTATTAAGAAAATTATTTTCTTTTCCTTTTGTAAAGGAAATTTTTATATCAACTAATTATATTTCTATTCGAAAACATGATTCTATTGATTGGGTAGATGTCACAAATCAAATTAGAATTTTTATTCAAGAAGAACTGAATAACCAAATTGAAGTAGATAAATTAACTAATAAGAAAATTAACGTAAAGAACAAAAAATCCAAATTAATATTGGAAATAGAAAAAGTTATTGATGATAATATCCGCACCAATATTCAAATGGATGGAGGTGATATTGAAGTAATTTCATGTGAAAATGGCGTACTCAAATTATTACTACAAGGTGCTTGCAGTGGATGTCCATCATCACAAATAACTTTAAAAAACGGAATAGAACATTTACTAAAACAACAATTTCCTAAAAGTATAAATGAAGTAATTGCTATTAACGATTAAATTTAAAAAACAGTGAAAAAAATAAACCGAGTTCTTGTTTCTGTATACGACAAAACTAATTTGTTAGATTTAATAACCCAACTTAAAAAGTGCAACAATAAAGTTCAAATCATTTCAACAGGAGGTACAAAAAAAATTCTAGAAGAGCATAAAATAACCGTAACTTCAGTAGAAGAAATAACAGAATATCCATCAATTCTTGGTGGCAGAGTGAAGACATTACATCCAAAAATATTTGGTGGTATTTTAAATAGATCTGAAGAGACTACTGACAAAAAAGAACTGAGTAAATTCAATATTCTAAGTATTGACATGGTGATAGTTGACCTATATCCTTTTGAAGAAACCTTAAAAAGAACTGATAAAGAAGAGGAAATTATTGAGAAAATAGATATTGGAGGAGTCTCATTAATTCGAGCTGCTGCTAAAAACTACAAAGATATTTTAATCATTCCTGGTGTAGAAGAATTTCCAAGTGCAATTAAGTTAATTAATGAAAAAAATGGNTGTTCTGATTTAGATGACAGATTATTATTTGCACAAAAAAGTTTTAGAAAAACTGCTCAATATGAATTTGCCATTTCAGAATACTTTAAAAAACAAATTGGGGACAAATCAATATTACCAATAAATTTCGAAAACAGTGATAAATCTAAAACATTGAGATATGGCGAAAACCCTCACCAAAAAGGAACATACTATGGTGATTTAAGTCAGTTTTTTAATCAATTAAATGGAAAAGAATTATCCTATAATAATTTACTTGATATCGATGCTGCTGTTCACTTAATGGAAGAGTTTTCTGAGATATCTTTTGGCATTCTAAAACATAATAATGCGTGTGGGTTTGCATCAGACAATAAAATTATTAATGCATGGAAAAAGGCTTTAGCTGCTGACCCAATTTCAGCATTTGGAGGTGTATTAATAACAAATGGCAATATCAATCTTGAATGTGCTGAAGAAATAAATAAATTGTTTTTTGAAATACTAATTGCCAAATCGTTTTCTGAAGAAGCATTAAAATTATTAAAAACTAAAAAAAACCGTATCATTTTAAAGAAAAAAAATACTAACTTAGAAGAGATNTCATTTCGAACAGTATTAAATGGAATTCTTTGTCAACAAAGAGACTATATTACTGATTCTGATAAGGCTAAGACTGTATCTAATTTAAAAGTATCTAAATNAAAAATGAGTGACTTAGTATTTGCAAGTAAAATTTGTAAACACACAAAATCTAATGCTATTGTGTTAGTTAAAAACAAACAGTTATTAGCTTCTGGTTGTGGACAAACNTCCAGGGTTGATGCATTAAAACAAGCCATATTAAAAGCAAAACATTTTGGGTTTTCATTAGAAAATGCTGTTATGGCATCAGATGCATTTTTTCCATTTCCAGACTGTGTAGAAATAGCTAATAAAGAGGGTGTAGATGCAGTGATTCAACCTGGAGGCTCAAAAAATGACCACCTATCTATAGAATACTGCAATGAACATGAAATGGCAATGATATTTACTGGGTATAGACATTTTAAACATTAAAAATTTTGGGATTATTTGATTTTTTCACTGAAGATATTGCGATCGATTTAGGAACCGCTAATACTTTAATTATTCACAATGGGAAAGTTGTAGTTGATGAGCCGTCAATCGTTGCAACTGAATTAAGAACGGGCAAAGTTATTGCTGTAGGCAATAAAGCAAGACAAATGCAGGGCAAAGCCCATAAAGGAATTGAAACAAATCGTCCTTTAAAAGACGGAGTAATTGCAGATTTTGCTGCCGCAGAACAAATGATAAAAGAATTTATAAAAAGTATCCCATCTTTAAAAAATAGATTTTGGACTCCTGCTTTAAGAATGGTTATTTGTATCCCCTCAGGAATTACAGAAGTAGAAAAAAGAGCAGTTCACCAATCAGCAGAAATTTCAGGGGCAAAAGAAGTATACTTAATTCATGAACCAATGGCAGCGGCTATTGGAATGAGTATTGAAGTACGAGAACCAAGAGGAAATATGATTATTGATATTGGTGGTGGAACAACTGAAATTGCAGTATTATCTCTAGGTGGTATTGTGAAAGATAAATCTATTAAAGTAGCGGGAGATAATTTTACATCTGATATTGAGTATTTTATGAGAAAAAATCATAATCTTGTAATTGGTGAACGTTCTGCTGAGAAAATAAAAATACACGTTGGCTCCGCATTAGAAGACTTACGCGCAAATGACATAGAAGAGCCTGAAAACTGGGAAGTGCAAGGGAGAGATCAGGCAACAGGAAAACCAAAAGCGGTAAGTATATCATATAAAGAAATCGCTAGAGCATTAGACGCTTCCATTAGACAAATCGAAGATGCAATTATGCAAGCATTAGCTATGACACCACCTGAATTAGCAGCAGACATTTATAACAATGGGATTTACCTTGCTGGAGGTGGAGCGATGCTAAGAGGACTACATGCCCGAATTAAAAATAAAACAGACCTACCTGTCTATGTTGGCGAGGACCCATTGAGAGCTGTTGTTCGTGGGACAGACCATGTACTAAGAAATATAGAGGAGTATGATGCTGTACTAATGAGATAAATGATATGAAACGGATAATTCAAATACTGATAAAAAATCATGTATTTTTTGTTTTTATTATCCTTCTTCTTATTTCATTTAATTTTTTAATGAAGCATAATTTAATTGTAGAAACTCGTCTCTCAAAGATGTCTCTAGAATTCAGTGGATTTATATTTAATAAAGAGAAAAATATAAAAGACTATTTTCTTTTAAAGAAGATAAATAATCAGTTATTACAAGAACAAAAAAATCTAATAAAACAAATAGAAATTTTAAAAAAAATTAGCGCAGATAATTTACTAAAAATAGATTCCATTGAATCTCCACTCGTTATCACCCAAGCAAAAATTGTCCAAAATACTTGGCAAAAAAAGAATAATTTTTTAACTGTAGATAAAGGTGAATCTCACCAAATAAAAGCTCATCTAGCTGTTGCTAATAACAATAATTTGGTTGGAATGACACATACTGTTAGTAAAAATTTTACAACTGTTATAAGTCTTTTAAACACAAACTGGAAAGTGAGCGCTAAAATTAAAAATTCTGGGCATTATGGGACTTTAAATTGGAATGGTCGTGATTTCAATATTATGGCATTAAGAGATATTCCAAAAAACGCACCTATAAAAATAGGGGATACTATTGTCACAAGCGGATATTCTAATACATTACCTGAAAATTTACATATTGGTGTTGTAGAAAATTATCATATTGAAGAGAAAACTAATTTTTTAAAAATATCAGTTAAGCTATTTGTAGACTTCACTAGTATACAATATGTATATATTATGGATTCTGATTCACAAGAAGAAAGATTATTAATTGAAAAAACGCTACTGAATTGAAAAGAATAAAATTATTTTTTTTTGTAATACTTATTCAAATTTTTATTTTGAACAACATCCAATTTAGTGGTTATATCAATCCATATTACTATATCATATTTATCTTAACTATACCACATAAAACAAATAAAATTTCAAATCTTATATTGAGTTTTTTAATCGGATTCACTATTGATATCTTTTCTAACACATATGGTGCACATGCATTTGCATGTGTATTAATAAGTTACTTGAAAATTATATGGACAAATAGATTTAATAACAAGGATGCTGAAGAATTATTAGAAATCACTAAATTATCTTTTCAAAAATTTGTGGCTATATCTACAATATTTATAGCAATTCATCATTTTACAATTTTTTTATTAGAACGATTTACTTTTTTGGCAATTTGGGAAATACTAGGAGCAACAATCACAACTACTATTTTTACTTTAATTTCATTCATTATACACAAAATACTATCAAGCAAAAAACATGAAAAAGCATGACTTCTATGCACATCGACAATATCCAGTCTTAATTATTATTACGATTGCAATATTATTATTAATAATTAAATTATTTTCTGTCCAAATAATGGATGAATCATATAAATTATCAGCTGAAAATAATGTGGTTCGAAAAATTATAAAATATCCGGAAAGAGGATGGGTATATGATCGAAATAATGTATTACTTATCTCAAATCAACGTGCTCATGATATTATGGTAACCCCATATTTATTAGATAGCACTATAGATACATTATTTTTATGTGATATTTTACAAATATCCAAAGTAGAATTTAATGATAAAATGAAACAGGCAAAAAAATACTCTCATTATAAACCATCGATATTTTTAAAAGCTGTATCGAAAGAAAAATTTGCTGACATTCAAGACAAACTACACCTGTTTAAAGGCTTTTATACTCAACCTAGATATGTTCGTGAATATAACACAAAGTCTAGCTCTAATATATTTGGATATATTGGCCAAATATCAAAAAAGTTATTAGAAAAACATCCTAATTATACAAAAGAAGATTTGATTGGAATTACTGGGATAGAAAAAACATATGAAAAACAATTATGTGGTGAAAAAGGTGTAGAAAGAAAAGTGGTAGATGTATTTGGAAAATATCAAAGTCAATTAGAAGATGGAAAATACGATACTTTACCAAAAAAAGGACAAGATATTGTTTTAACAATTGATATTACTCTACAAGAATATGCTGAAAAAATAATGAAAAACAAACGCGGCAGTATTGTAGCTATTGAGCCAAACACTGGTGAAATTTTATGTCTAGTTTCCAGTCCAAATTATGACCCTTCTCTTTTTCTCGGAAATCAACGAAGTAAAAACTTTACCAATCTATATTTAGATCCCTCAAAACCACTATGGGATAGATCAACATCTGCTTTATATCCACCTGGATCAATATTTAAATTGATTAATGCCTTAATCGGATTACAAGAAAAAGAAATAACACCAGCTACATTATTTAAATGTAATAAAGGATGGAATTATAAATCTATTTTACATATAGGTTGCCATCAACATGATTCACCGTTAAATTTACGCCAATCTATTGCTCAATCTTGCAATGCTTATTATTGTTCTACTTTCCAAAAAATTATAGCAAACAAAGAAAATTCAGCTACTGGATTAGATAATTGGCAACAACATGTTAAATCATTTGGATTAAATCAATTAATACATACTGATTTACATGATCAAAAAATGGGATTTATCCCAAATAGTGAATACTATAATAAAAAGTATGGTGAAAGAAGATGGGGCTCTTCTACATGTATCTCATTGGGCATTGGGCAAGATGCCATACTTATGACCCCAATACAAATGGCAAATCTAGCTTCAATAGTTGCAAATAAAGGTTACTATAAAACACCTCATATCGTAAGAAAAATTAACCAATCTATTGATCAAATTAATCAAGATTTTTTCAACAAAAAATACTGCTCTATTGATTCTATTTATTTTAAACCAGTAATTTATGGAATGGAAACAGCCGTAGAAGGTAAACATGGAACAGCAAAAAAGGCTAAGTTAAAAGGAATGAAAATATGTGGTAAAACAGGNACAGCTCAAAATCCACATGGAGATGACCATTCAATATTTATTGGCTTCTCACCTAGAGAAAATCCTAAAATAGCTATTGCGGTATATGTAGAAAACGGAGGTTGGGGCAGTGATGTAGCTGCACCAATAGGAAGTCTGTGTATTGAAAAATATAGAACCGGCACAATCTCACGAATCCGTTTAGAAAACAAAATGATAAATAAAAATATTACATACTAATATGGAAAAAGCTCAACGCATATCATTTGATTGGTTTACTATAATAGTATATCTAATGCTTGTTTTTTTAGGCTGGATGAGTATTTACTCTAGCAGCTACACACTAGATAATCCTCTGTTTTCATTAAATACAATAGCGGGGAGACAATTAGCTTTTATGATATGTTCATTTTTAATTGGAAGCTCTATTTTATTCATAGATGCAAAATTAATTAACCGATTAAGTTATTTGACTTATTTTCTTGCCATGATAGCGTTGGTTTTAGTTTTATTTATTGGAAAAGAAGTAGGTGGTGCAAAAGCATGGTTTAATTTTGGAAAATTTGGATTACAACCAGCCGAATTTGCAAAAATTGGAACTATCTTAGCAATTGCTAAATTTTTAAATGACAAAGACTTATACCTAGATAAAACACGTACACTAATAATTAGCACCTCATTTATTATATTTCCCGTATTATTAATAATGATGCAGCCAGATGCTGGTTCAGCATTAGTATATACTGCACTAATAATTATGTTTTTTANAGAGGGGCTTCCTTTAAGATATATTGCGAGCATAATTATAGTCGGGGTATTATCAATATTAACATTAATAATAGGTGTAAGCAGTAGTATTATAGTATTAATATTACTAACAGTAGTATTAGCATATTTATTAAAAAAACAGAAAAAAAAAATCATGATAATATTAATTTTTTTCATTATCTGTGCCAGTGTAATCAGCGGTGTTAATTATACATATGAAAAAATACTACGCCCCCATCAAAAAGAAAGAATTGATTTAATTATTGGAAAAGAAAAGAATGAATTAGGATCTGGATATAATTTAAAACAATCATTAATCGCCATAGGATCTGGAGGATTTATTGGCAAAGGTTATTTAAAAGGAACTCAAACGAAAGGGAATTTTGTCCCAGAGCAAGATACTGATTTTATATTTTGTACTATTGGTGAAGAATTTGGATTTATAGGAAGTACACTAGTGATTACATTACTACTTACTCTAATAATCCGCATTATTTTATTAAGTGAAAAACAAACATCTCGATTTAATCGAATTATTGGATATTCATTAGCTGCTATTTTATTTGCACATATATTTATTAATATTGGAATGACTACGGGAATAGTCCCAGTAATTGGAATCCCTCTGCCGTTTTTTAGCTACGGAGGGTCTTCACTATTAGCATTTTCTATGCTATTATTTATATTTATTAAATTTGATTCGTGTAGAATGGAAAGATTTTAATACTTGCGTATTAATAAAAATTAAATCTATTATCAATAATATTTTTATCTTCTTTTAAAAGCTCAACTAATGATAAGTCTATGGTTGCATGATTTGTTCTTTCCACTAAAGCCTGGTATCTACTAAATTCTGAAGGATAATTAATTCCTCCATTCGTTTCTTTATAAAAAACGAAAACTACATTTTCTCCAATAAAAGGTGACGAAATTTTTTCAGATTGTGCAGCAAAAAAAGCCCCAACCACTGCTGGATTATAACCTTCATTACCAAATATATCTGAATTCATTCTCAACTGAGAAACATTTTTAACTGTAACACCAAATTCTTTTGCCAAATCATTGAAGCTTGCACTTTCAGACTGAGAAATATCATTGCTAAATTTTTTACTAATATTATGTTTTCGTAAATCCATTACTATTTCATCATATACTTCGGAAATAGGCTTTGTTTCTTCTTCTGAAATTTGAGATACAAAGGCAACAATATATTGATCTTGTAAATCAAAAAAGTTAGTTTCATTTAAATTAGTTTCACTATTAAATGCCCACCTTACAATTTGTCTACTAACACCTAAACCAGGTACAGATTCATCCATTTTTTCCAATGTCACAGTTCTTGGTTTATTATTAATATCTTCTGAAACTTTTTTAATATCAATAATTATTTTGTTTTTATCTATAAATTCGAAAACCTGTGAATAAATTTCATTTAATGTTTGGTCACTTGCGTATATTTCTCTTTCTAAATATACTACACCAACACTATCTGAATCTTGATTAATAATTCTTCCCATAGTACATAATTCATCACTAATATATGGATGAATAATGCCATTACTAACATCTTGTGTGTCTTCTATTTTATTAAATTCTTCTTGTGAAAACATATTCACTTCATATCGATTATCTCCATGCTCAGAAATAAAATTTTTAAGATTATCAGTATTCATAAATCCCAGCTCTATTTCTTCTTGATTTAACCTTTTATTAAAAACTGACTGATCTAAAATCAATTCTTTCATTTCTTGCAGAATCCTTGTTCTATCTTCATTACTTGCGAGTAAATCAAATATAAAATAAGTGATTTTTCTATGAGGACTATTAGAGAAATTTTCTTTATTATTCTTATAATATTGTTTGATTTCTTTTTCTGATGGGTCAAATCCAGAAACACTATTATCACATGCTATATACATATATTTTCCATTCATCGATTGAGTTTGATGCGTATAATATGTCTTTGCATCCTGTGCAGTAGCATAAATCCCCTTTTTCACTGCATTATAATATTTTAAAAATGCCCTATCTCTAGTAGTATTTTTTTCAAAAAAAAGATAACGGAACCATTGTGGATTATCTACTCCCATATCAATCCACTCTTTAATTAATTCAGGACTATATTGATTCCACTGACCAGATTCTGTTTGGTCTCTAAAAAAATATCCGAATAATGGAGCCTGATTACCTGTAATTTCACCTGATATTAAATCCCATGTTTCATCTACACCAACATCTATCCCAGAATCTTCAAATTTTTCAATAAATAATATCTCTTTCATTTTCTGATCCCATAAAAGATCTCTTTCCGTATTTCTCTGTGATTCTGTAATATTTACTGTACCTAAATTAGATAAAAACTTGATATTAATGTTTTCTTCTAATTCTTTTTCAAAATTTGTAAATGTCAATTTATCTCCATCAATTTGTAATAATGTATTTTGCTCTTTTTGAAACAATGAGGTTCCTGAATTCATCAAATCCATGAAAATAAAACCAAGCATTCCAGCACCAATAACAATTAAAAGTAAACCAGATTTTTTTCTTATATCATTTAAAGTCATAAAAAGTTCAATTTTTTGGGATTACGAATATACGATTATTTCTCTAAAGAGACACAAAGAATAACTTCCTCTATAACATTATCTTGTATTTTAATAATTTTAAATTCATAATTATTAAATCTGATAACTTCTTGATTTTTAGGGATGCGAGCAATCTTATGTACTATAAACCCATTAAGGGTATCATATTCTTCAGAAGCTGGAAAATCAAATGAATACTCCTTATTTAATTCATCTATTTTGTGTTTTCCTAATAAATGATATTTATTTTCTCCTATTTTCTGTCCTAAAAAAGTTCGTATATCATGTTCATCTTCAATTTCACCCACCAATTCCTCAATAATGTCTTCTACACATATTAATCCTGATGTCCCCCCATATTCATCTACAACCAACGCTACACTTCGTCTATCTTTTAACAATTTATCAAGAGCTGTTTGTGCTAGTAAACTTTCTGGTAATAAAGAAATAGGCAATAAAATATCTTGAATTTTTTTTGGATTCTTAAACATTTCATAAGAATGTACATATGCTATAACATTATCTAAATTTTCTTTATAAACCAAAACTTTTGAATGTCCAGTCTTAATAAACTGGCGTCGAAGATTAAGCATACTATCATTTATATTGATTCCTACTATTTCTGTTCTAGGAACCATGCAATCACGCACTTTAATATTAGAAAAATCTAACGCGTTTTGTAATATTTCTACTTCAGTGTCAACTTCTTGCATAGTCTGTTTAGTAATTAAATTATGTTCTTCTAAATACTGATCTAAATCAATTCGATTAAAAACAGGCTTTTGAGAAATAGTATGAGATTGAAAAAATAATTTAATTAATAAAGTTGATATTCCATTAATACATAAAGAAAGAGGATAGAGTATCGTAACAATAAAAACCGTAGGAAAAGCAAAAAAACTTAATAATTTATTAGGAAACAAAGAGAAAAAAACTTTAGGTAAAAACTCTGCAACTAAGAGAACTAAAAAAGTTGATATAGTAACTTGAATCAATAATACAAAAAGGTCAATAGTAGTAATATGCATTTGTATTATTGGATCTAATAACAGGGCCATGTAAATACCATATATGACAAGAGCAATATTATTCCCGATTAACATTGAAACAATAAAATTGCTTGGTTTTTCTGTAAATTTTGACACAATTTTATTACTTAGTGTACCTTTTTCTTTGTCTAAAAATATTTTAAATTTATTAGCAGATACAAAGGCTATTTCCATGCCAGAGAAAAAAGCTGAAAAAAGCAAAGTAATTAGTATAATAACATATTCTGTTTCCATATTAATATCATAAATAAATTGTTCCTGTTATATTAGAAAGAGAATATGTAGAAAAATACTGATCAGATGTAAAACCAAAGCCCATAATAATTTGATTTTGGGTGTGTAATGTGACAAAATCATCTGTATATATTGTTTTCAGTTCCCTGTTCCAAAAAAGCTTTTCAGTAACTAATTCTTCTTGATTTAAATTATTTAAAATAACATTTTGTCTAACCTCAACAAGCTGTTGGTCTTTGTTCTGAATAGCAAAGTCGGCAGAAATAGTAGCAATCGTATCTAATTCTTGATTATACACAAATACTTTTATTCCTTTCTCAAAAATACTTTTTTCTTGTGGGGAAGAAATGATTTCTATCTCTGGAGCAATTAATTGAAATTCTAGATTTCCTTGTAAATAGTAATTGATTTGTATATCGCTACCGTGGTCATTAATAGATTTATCATGATATGAAGCTTCAATATCTTTTATTTTATTAACACACCCTAAAGAGATTATTAATAGAAAAATAAAAAAGCCTCTCATAAAATGAATTTATTTTTTAAAATAGGGATTCTGAACCACCTCCTGATACCAACAATTAATTGTGTGTGTTTTTGTGTCAAGTCCGATGATTTGAAAAGTTGAAGTTTTATCTGGCATTTGATCAGTATATATCTTTATTTTTTTATTTGCTTCTTCAGAAAATGAAGAATCTATTCTTTTGGCATATTTATATTTTTCAATTGCTGCCCAATATCCCACTCTTTTTGTGAATTCATCATTTTGTGTTTCTCCTGTATTTTCACCACAATTTCTAGATGTTTTTGCATATAAATCACCAATTAACATGTAGGGTTTTCCCCAGCTCGACCTTAGCTTATTTGCATCTAATGCATATTTTTTAGCTGTTTTATATTGATTCATTGCAGCATAGGTGCTTGCTAAATAATATAAATAATCAGCTTTTTTAATATTATCTGTCTCACCATCTACAGCTTGAGTAAAATAAATATTTGCTTGATTATAATCTTCTTGTCTTACAGATAAAACACCCATATAAAATGCTGATCTTGGTGTGGGATTTGATTCATATAATTTTGCAGCAATTTGAAAATAAATATTACTATCTGTACAATCTTTCTTTTTTAATAATTGTGCCGCTCTTTCTAACCAATTAAAATCCTGTTGATTAATTTGAAATTTATCTGTATATAATTGCACTAATTTTTCACAAGTAACGTGAGGTGCTAAAATTTTTTCCATATTAGCACGCACATCACCCAAAGTTTTCAATTCTTTTATATTATTTTTTAATTTTCTATCTTCTTTAGAGTTTAAACTCTCTTTAGAATTTAAATCAAAGTTTTTTTGATTAATGTCCGCTTCTTTATAATCAATAGTATTAGATAGGTCAGAAAACAAATCAATTAATTCTTCTTTTGTTAATAATTTATTTGATGTCAATTTTGCTCCTGCCTGAAAATAATAATTTAATGCACGAGCTTGTGTTTTTGCTTCATCTAAACTAAAAGCTTTTTTTAATATTTCATATGATTTCTGTAAACTAGACATGTCCGACTTCCGATTCCTATATAATTCTGAGCCTTGCATCCCTAAAACCATCCCCTCTTGACCTGGATAATAATAATTTCTATGATTATAAACCTGTAGCAAATCGTCTATTAATCCTTCTTTTTCTATACTATCCAATTCGCTTTTAATAAAGTTTTTATACATTGTTGCACCATGTATATATATATTTTTAGTTCTTTTTGGTGCATTCATAAATAAATATAACCATGAGTCAAAGGCAGACTCATAACTCTTTTGCTTATAAAATTCTGTATATATAGATAAATGCTCTTCACATTTCATAGTATCTACTCCATATTTACTAGTCGTCACAGATAATTTATCAACCTCTGAAAGCCTCATTTTTTCTTGACCCAATAAAATAATTGGAGTAATTAATATAATTAGCAATATTTTTTTCATTTAATCAATCTTTCGTTTTTTAAACCATTTTTCATTTAGTGTCATCGATAAATAAAATGTGAAATAATTCTCTACTATCAAATTATCTCCAGAGTATCCTCTGTATCCGTATCTAATTCCTAGGTTAGCCTTGGAAGACACTCTATTCATTGGTAAAGCAAGACCAGCACTAACAGAAATATCTTGTAATAAAGATAATTCTCCATTTAAACCCGTTGCATTAGCTAAATCTAAATAACCAAATCCATATGAACACCCCAATTTATACTCAACTCTATTAAAATAATTATGAATATCATCGTGATCAGGAATAAATTGTGCACCAAAAATAAATTCACTTTTATCTTCCATATAAGAACCTATATTAGTGTTCTGCCAATTAGTATAATTATAATCTAATCCTATTAACCAATTGTGATGTGATTCAACTGATAGCCCAATACCATAAGAAAATGGCATCGTAATATAAGTCTGTTCACCATTTACATATAAAATAGTATCTACAAAAGATTCATATTCTCCAGAAGTAATGTATGTGTGTTGAAATACATTATTAGAAGATTCAAGATTTGTTTTTGGAGTAAATGTTGTTCCTAAATTAAATATATAGTCATTACTTGCATAATTCAATAAGAGTCCAATATCAAAATTAAAATCATTAACCATATTTGACTGCTGTTCTCTAAAATTAATTGATGAATTTGTAGTAGAAATAGTGGTTGTTTTATCTATTGATCCAAAAAAATAATTCCAATTACTACCAACAGAAATATTCATGTTATCTGTTTTTTTTAATTCCCAAGAAGCACCCATTGTAAACTTATTTAATCCTCCCGAACCACTATAAGTATAATCTACTGGCCCAATTTTATCATCTATTAAAATCTGACTTGTAACATTATATCCTACACTACTATATGGAGATAAGCCTATCGCAAAACCAATTTTTTCAGAAATTGGAAACCCTAATCCAATATTAGATAGACCAGCAACAAAATTTTTCTGATGTAAATTATCTTGAGACATATTAAAAAAAGACGACCGAAGTCCTATCTCAAAGCTAGTTTCATTTAAAAGTGAATATGTCGCGGGATTCATGTAATTTATAGAATAATAATCACTGACACTTATACTCAGTCCACCCATAGACATATTTGAAACACTATTACAATTATATAATTGACCCAGCCCAAAAGATGAATACGGTGAATATGTATTAATTTGACCTTTTATATTAAAAAAAGGCAATAACATTAAACAAAATATGATTTTAATTTTCTTCATTACATGCAATAATATAATTTAAACCTTCCATTAACAAATAAGGGTCGAAAAAATTTATATTTTTTATTTTATTTTTCATCATCATCATATTGCCTCCGGTTATAACAACTGTAATATTAGGATAACGAGATTTATATTTTTCTATTACATTTTTTATTTCAAACACAAAAGAATCACACACGCCAATCAACATGGATTCACGAGTTGTCGTTCCAATAAAAGACTCAGGCTCCTGTAAATTGATATCAGGTAATTTGTAAGTATCAGAATGCAATGAAGCTAGTCGCATTTTCAAACCTGGGCTAATTTGTCCGCCTATATATACATTATCCACTACTACATCATATGTAATACAAGTTCCTAAATCTATGATTAATTTCACACCTGAATACTTATAGACAGCACCTACAGCTAAAGCAATACGGTCAGAACCTAATGTGTTTTTGGTTTTATATTGAATTTCTAACGGCAACTTAGATTCATCACGTAAAGAAACATATTTGATATTTAAATTGAGACAAGAGTCATAAATATAGCCTATATCATTTGAAGTGTTTGAAACACAGATAGCTTTTAACATAGAATATTTGGACAAAATATTTTCAAAGTACTCAACAGAAAACACATTGGTTGAATCATATTCAATCATTTTTTTAT
>PAMG01000027.1 GCA_002707245.1 Flavobacteriales bacterium | reverse complement strand
GTTTTTCTATTTTTTCTGGATATTGAAGTGCTAGAATTAATCCAATGTGTCCTCCTAATGAATTACCAAGTATGGAGAACTTTTCTATTCCCATATCTATTGTAAAATCATTAATAAAGTTTGCAAATTCTTTAACGTTGGTTTTTAATATCGGCATATCATATAGCGGAAGCATGGGCAATATAACTCGGTATCCATTTTTTGGAAGATTCTTTATGGTGTGTTCGAAATTACTCATGGCTCCCATCAACCCATGCAGTAATATTATTACAGGGCCCGACCCTTTGTCGGTAAATTTATAGTTGTGTTTCATAATAATGGTCATGGTTATAACGCTCAATAAAGATATATTTTAATATCAAATAAAAGGGGGCTTTGAGAATAGTTATTAACACTCAATAGTTTAAAATGTTAATATAATGTTCATTTCTTGTTAACAAAAAATAGTGGTAAAAAGTGGTAAAAAGTGGGGTCAAATTACTACTTTTATGACTTATAATTAATTTTTGATACATAAAACTAATTATTTAATACCACTTTATACCACTTTATACCACTTATTTTTTTAAACAAGAAATGAACATTATATTAACATTTTAAACTCTTTTATGTTAATAACTATTTATGCAATGACCCACAATCCAACATTAAAGTATATATTTAGGTCGTTCTAAAGCAATAAAAATGGAATACAAGTACATAGAAAAAGGCAAAGGTGAAGTAATCATTCTACTACATGGTTTAATGGGGGCAGTAAGTAATTTTGAATCTACTTTAAAAATATTGCCAAAAGCAGGATACCGAGTTATCCTCCCAATGCTTCCATTGTATGATTTAAGTATTTTAAAAACAAATGTGAATGAGCTAGTTAATTTTATTCACAAATTCACAAAAGATTTAAATATTACAACTTTTTCAGTATTAGGAAATTCCCTAGGAGGACATATTGGACTCATTCTGGCTCTTAAATACCCAAAAAAAATTAAATACTTGATTTTATCTGGAAGCTCTGGGTTATATGAAAACACACTAGGAGGTAAATTTCCAAAAAGAGGTGACTACAATTATATAAAAGAAAAAACAGAAGAAGTATTTTTTGACCCCAAAAAAGCAACAAAAAAACTAGTAGATGAAGTTTTTGATATAGTAAATAGCAGAGAAAAGGTTCTTCGTGTCTTAATGATGGCAAAATCTGCTATCAGACATAACATGAAAGAAGATTTACCAAACATCACACAAAAAACATGTATTATTTGGGGAGAAAATGACAAAGTTACGCCCCCTGAAGTCGGAGTCGAGTTTAATGAAGAGATTCCAAATTCTGAATTATTTTGGATAGATAAATGTGGTCATGCCCCAATGATAGAGCAACCAAAAAAATTTAACAAAATTCTAATTGACTGGTTAAATACCCAAAAAAAATAGTCGAAAATGAATACTACAGTTACTAATTTTTACAGCAATGATAAGGTTGAGGATTGTCCACAATTAAATATCCCAGAGTACGCTTTTATAGGTAGATCAAATGTTGGAAAATCATCATTAATTAATTTATTGCTAAACCAAAAGGTGGCATACACATCATCAAAGCCGGGAAAAACACAACTCATTAATCATATTATAGTTGAAAATAGTTGGGCATTAGTAGATTTACCTGGCTATGGATATGCTAAGCTTTCAAAAACTGAGAGAAATAAAATACTAAAAAGAAATAGAACATATTTCACAAACAGAGGACTTCCCTTAGTAGCTGTATTTATGCTAATTGACATTCGAATACCTCCTCAAAAAATCGATCTTCAAAAGATGGAATGGTTGGTGAAAAACAATGTTTATTTTATTAGGATATTTACCAAGTCTGATGGAATAAAAAAACCAAAAGTGACTAAATCTATTCATGAATATGATAAATATATGCAAAATAATAACTGGNGGAAAATGCCTGAAACTATTGTTACATCATCTAAAAAAAACATAGGGAAAACGGATATTTTAAATAGAATTAAAGAATTGAACAAACTATTTCAAAACATTTGACATTTTTCCTATTTTCTTNGCAAACATTTTTATTTCATTCCCAATTTTTTCATCATTTGTTGATTTCATATAAGTATCGCCCAAAGAATCTAAAATTTGAATCGTAAAAAACTTCATTTCTTCCACCATCATTTCTTTTGTCCATAAATCAATTTTTAAAGAACTTTTTTGACTAGCATCCCAAATAGATATCATCACAGCTTTTGTGTCATTTTTTTGATTGCCAGAATCTGTTGCTTCCCAGTTAATTTTTTCTGGTATATTATTGGAGTCTAAATCAATTGTGAAATTGATAATTCCGGTTTTTTGTTGTTTTTTCATATAATTAAGGTTTATATCCCGATTTATTTAAAATTTTTGTATAATCTGTTTCATTTAAAACATCATTAAAAGAAACATCATTTTGATTGGCATAAGAATTTAAAATTTGCAAACCAAGCCAAACTCCCACACTACCTGGTGAATTCCTATCAATATCTAAACCAAATTTAGAAAATGGAGCTAACGAAATAAAACGCTCAACTAAGTCTGGTGAAGATGAAAATAAATAATCATTTTCTATCATATATTCCCATATAATTTTTTCATTATTCTTGCACCACGTGATTTTTTCTTCAGAACATTTAAATAAATGAGAATCCGGAATATCATCTAACATATGTTGTGCAAAAAAGTATGCTTTTGCATAATATAATATGGAGGAAAGAAAATTATTTAATCTAGGTGGGGGAATATGACGACCTGCTAATGTAATAAAACATGTTGCAGGCAAATAAGTACTGTCATGACTAAATTTAATGTATTCAGGAAATGTGTTATAAAAGATGTGGTTTTCTCCAAGAAACAAGTCTAGAGAAATAAATAATTTTTGATCAGCAAAAACAACAGGATATCTGTAATCAAAAGTACCCTCAATATATGTGTAAATCGAAAAACTATCTAGTGGAAAATACTTTTTGTAATTACAAAATCCTGTCTCTATTTTTTCAACACTTGGCAATCTATCTTGAAACTCCGACTGTACGGAATCCAAAATCATATTAAGTGTGTCATCTAGTAGCACATCATATTTAAAATCCAAGGTAGTGTCATTGAAAAAAAATGAATACTGTTCTTTTAAATCTCGAAAAAAAAGATCAAAAGAATCAGGATTTATACTGAAAAAATCTTGCTCAAATCTATATATATTTAAACCACACTTTTCAGAAAAATCACGCTTAGTATTAAACAAGAAATTAACCGAAATAATGATGGCTATTATAACAAAGAAAAATAATAAAATCTTTTTTTTCATTCTGCTTTATTAATTGAGATAATGTATATTAGATATGAATTTTATCATTATTTAAAAGTATGAAAAAGTTAAATTTTCTTGCATTATTTTTCCTGTTATTTTCATTTTGTTTTTCACAAAATTTTAATGACAAACTAAAAAACACCCGAATGGGACTATATGTGTCTCCTACTCTTAATTTTGTGCAAACTGATTCTGAACAAACAGAAACAAATACTAAGCCAGGAGTAATCTATGGCTATGCTATTGAAATGGCTCTTAATGAAAATCACCGTTTAGAATCTGGACTAGCTATTTCTTATAAGGGGGGTGGTATAGAAACAGGCACATATAGCGACTATAAAATACAATATATCACACTGCCAATCTTTATTAAAATGAGATCCAGAGAAATAGGTTACTTCAATTATTTTGCAAGAATTGGTCCTTCACTTAATTTCAAAGTACGTGAAATGATTAGCTCAAATGAGGAAAAAAACACAAAACTCGCCTTAATTGATATATCAATATTTTTAGGAGCCGAATACTCATTGGGTGGCAAAACATCTGTGGAAGGAAGTCTATTTTTTAATAATAGTATAACTAACGCACTTGAAGCTGAAAATGACCCACAAGCTCTTTTTCATCAATTAGGAATACGGCTAGGATTTTTATTTTAGAAACATGAAACTACTTGAAACACAAAACTTCATTGTTAATTGGCTAAAGAATTATGCGAAATCTAATAATACAAAAAGTTTTATTGTTGGAATCTCTGGTGGAATTGATTCGTCTTTGACATCTACGCTGTGTGCTTTCACTGGTATAAAAACAGTTTTAGTCTCACTACCTATTCATCAAAAAAAAAATGAATTAGACAATGCAAAAGCACACGCTAAATGGCTAATTCAAAAACATAAAAATGTATGTTTTGAAAATATCGAATTAACTAATCTGTTTGAAAAATATAAAAAAACTATACCATTAAAATTTCATTCGGATTTAAATTTAGCAAATTCAAGAGCTAGGCTAAGGATGACAACACTATATCAAATTGCGGCTAAATTAAACGGAATTGTAGTTGGAACTGGAAATAAAATTGAAGATTTTGGTATTGGATTTTTCACAAAATACGGAGATGGCGGTGTTGACATTAGCCCAATAGCAGACTTAACGAAATCTGAGGTAAAAAAACTAGCAGATTTTTGTGGTATTATCAAAAACATCATAAATGCTGCACCAACAGATGGATTATGGGAAGATGGTAGAAGCGATGAAAGTCAAATTGGTGCTACTTATAATGAATTAGAGTGGGCATTACAACATAATGGAACGAAACAGCTTACAAAAAGAGAACAGGAAGTACTTGAGATTTACAAAATACTACACAAAAAAAATACACATAAAATGGAACCTATTCCTGTCTGCTCTATACCAGAGAGACTACGTAATTAATTCTTAATTATTTTTAAAGTAACTCCATTTAATTCCTCACTTAAAGGAATTTGACATATTAATCGGCTTTTTTCAAGATTTGAATTATGTAGCTGATCAAGCATATCCTCCTCTTCGTCCGTTTTTTGATTAAGTATAGTATTATGAGAATTAGAGATATAACAATGACAAGATGCACACAACGCCATACCACCACAATTACCCATTGAGAACCCAGCATTTTTAACAACATCCATTAAACTTAATTCAGTATTCACAGAAGTAGTTATAGTATGCTCTTCATCATTGACATCTATAATATTTACCTTAATACTACTCACATCAAAAACCTTTAATTCCGCCTAAGACCGTTGTATACTTAAATGATTTTTTACCATCTGGAAAGACATATTTAAATGCAGAATGAGCCATTAAAGCAGCTTCATGGAACCCGCTCAATATTAATTTCAATTTTCCAGGATAAGTATTAATATCTCCAACGGCATATATGCCCTCAACATTGGTGCTATAATCTTCGGTGTTTACAAGTATATTATTTTTATCTAAATTCAAAGCCCAATTAGCTATAGGTCCTAATTTTGGCGTAAGTCCAAAAAGAGGAATCCAATAGTCAGCTTCTTTCAAGAAAGTTTCATTTTCTGTTTTTATTCGAACTTTATTTAAATGCTTTTCCCCCTCCAAATCAATTACCTCAGCATTTGTAATTAAATTTAATTTTCCAGCAGTAGACATTTCATACAATTGATCTACTGAATCTAAATTACCTCTAAAAGAATCTCTTCGATGTACTAATGTAACTTCACTAGCAATTCCTTTTCCTAAATGGATGGCCCAATCTAAAGCAGAATCTCCACCACCAGAAATAATGACTTTTTTGTTTTTAAATTTATCTGGATTCTTAATAATATAATCGACCCCTTTATCTTCGAACAGATGGAGAGATTCTACATTAGGCTTTCTTGGCTCAAAACACCCTAATCCTGCTGCAATCACAATAACTTTACCATTATGCTGAGTACCTCTATTAGTAATTACATCAAAAGAACCATCTATTTTTTTATTAATCACCTCTACTCTTTCTCCTAATGTAAATCCTGGTTTAAAAGGAGCAATCTGTTTCATTAAATTATCAACTAATTCTCCTGCTAATATTTGTGGAAAACCAGGGATATCATATATAGGTTTTTTTGGGTATATTTCTGCACACTGTCCACCCGGCTGAGGTAAAAAATCAATTAAATGACATCTCATTTTTAATAATCCTGCTTCAAAAACAGAGAATAAACCACAAGGACCCGCACCAATAATAATAATATCTGATTTAATCATCTTCTAATCTACTGTTTCTACTGATATGATTTCTGGAGCATGTTTTTTAACTGACTCTTCTATTCCTAATTTTAACGTCATTTGATTGACATCACAAGTTTTACATGACCCTTCAAAACGTATAAAAACTTTATAATCAGATGTTATTTTTATTAAAGTTAAGTCCCCCCCATCTGTAGCTAGATAAGGTCGTATCTCATCTAATCCTTGATTAACGCGAGTAAGTAAATTGTCTTGAATCATTTTACAAAAATAATTAATTACAACCTCTATTATGAGTTATCTCTACTTTTTTTGTTTTTGGCAAGTCTTTATTTCTTGAATTTATAGAATCTCTTACTTGTTGTGATAATTTTACAAACACATCTCCCAACTCTGTTTCTTGCAACGCAGCTGGCCTACCTATATCAGCAGCTTCACGTATACTTTGATTCAACGGTATTTCTGCTAATAATAAAATATCTTCTGATGCTGATAAATTTTTACCTCCATCTCGACCGAAAATATAATGTTTATTATTATCAATCAAACACCAAGACATGTTTTCTATTAACCCAATAACAGGAACATTGATTTGTTTCATTTTAAACATATCAATTGCTTTTCTAGCATCAATCAAAGCAACAGGTTGGGGGGTAGTAACAACTATTGCACCTGTTAAAGAAAGAGTTTGCACTAAACTTAAATGAATATCACTAGTCCCGGGTGGTAAATCAATTAATAAATAATCTAATTTACCCCAATCTGTTTGTTCAATCATTTGCTTTAATGCTTTTGTTGCCATCGGACCTCTCCACACAATCGCATTAGAGCCATCCGAAAAAAATCCAATTGACATAATTTTTACACCATAACTAATAACTGGGGCCATTAAAGATTTGTTGTTTTTATTGACCAATTTTGGCTTTTCTCCTTCCGCGTCAAACATAAGTGGGATTGAAGGACCGTATATATCTGCATCTATCAAACCAACAGAAAAACCCTGTTTTTGTAAAGCAATTGCTAGATTAGATGATATCGTAGATTTACCAACACCTCCTTTTCCTGAAGAAATGGCTATAATATTTTGAATATCTGAAGTTGTTTTTTCTTCTGTCTTATTAATCATAAAATCTACTACAATTGATACATTGTCATATGTCTTTTCTAAAACACCTTTTATTTCTGATCTTATTTTGTTTTTAAATTGCAGAGTAGGGTTCTCAATAGACACATCAAGTTTAATATTATTATTATCAATCGAAATATTTTTTATAGACCCTGAATCAACTAAGTTATTATTATCAATTAATACTTGTTTTAAAACATTAAGAATTTTTTCTTTATCCACTTTAATAAAAGTTATAAATTTTTCAACTACTAAAATATAACAAATTCTGACTAAAGAAAAGAAAACGAAAGATAGCTAATAGGCATGTTTTTTTTTAAAAACATTTTCTCATAATGTGTTTTTACATCTAACCTAGAATCAATATAAAAAGTATTATAGACATCATGCATCGTTTTAATAATTTTATATGAACCTAATTCTAATACACCCAAAGTGTAGCCATGTAAGAACATACTATCTGTTTTTAAATTTACCACTCCATTTTTAGTTAAAATATGTTTATACTTTTTAAGCATCAATGGATGTGTTAACCTTTTTTTTCTTCTGTTAAATTTTATCTGAGGGTCTGGAAAAGTTAACCATATTTCACATATTTCATTTTTAGAAAAAATTGACTCTAAGTATTCTATCTGAGTTCTAATAAAAATAACATTTTTCAAATTATAGTCAATCGCTTCTTTAGCTCCAGAATAAATCCTAGCACCTTTAATATCTATTCCAATATAATTAAACTGGGGGTTTTGCCTAGCTAAAGCCACTGTGTACTCTCCTTTTCCACAACCTAACTCTAAAACAATTGGATTATTATTCCCAAATCTATCAGACCATGTACCTTTAAATATAAAGCTATCATTTAATAATTCATCCCGTAATGGCTGAATTACATGTTTCATTTTTTTTAGTTTTTCAAATTTTTTAAGCTTAGTTCTTGACATATCAAATCATATCTTTAATAACTGCTTTAACCATTATCTCTATTTGATCTCTAATTTTTCTATACACCACAAGCTGTTCTTCAATGGGCCCTTCACTTACAGCTGGATCATCAAAATTTTTGTGTATTATTTTTCTGTGATTGAATAAAGGACAATTATCTCTAGCATTATCACAAACAGTAACAATTAATTCAAACTGATTCAAATCTAAGGACTTTATAGTTTTAGATTTTTGCGACTGGATATCGATTCCCACTTCACTCATTACTTTAGTTGCTAATGGGTTTAATCCATCTGCTTGAACTCCAGCACTATCAACAATAGCATCCTGACCTCTTAATAAAGCTCTCGCAAAGCCTTCAGCCATTTGGCTTCGACAAGAATTTCCTGTACATAAAAAAACTATTTTTTTCATTTTTTATTTCTATAAGTTATATTTTTATATCCGATGAATATAGATAATTACATAAAAAAAATATTTCAAATAAATAATGAAGTGGAATTTAATGATTATGCATTAAAACTATTTCACTACCAATACAAAAATAATAACATTTACAATGAATACATAAGACTTATTAAGTGTAAAATTGATACTATCACGCATTATTCTCAGATACCATTCTTGCCAATAGAATTCTTTCGAACTAAAAGAATAATATCAACAAAAAAACCCGATCAGCATATTTTTCTAAGTAGCGGAACAACAAGCTCATTAAAAAGTAAACATCATATTACAGATTTAGAAGTTTATAAAAAATCTATTAATAAAGGTTTTGAATTATTTTTTGGCAGCCCAAAAGAATTTATTTTTTTGTGTTTAGTTCCAAGCTTTACAAAAAACAAACACTCATCTCTTGCTTTTATGTGTAATGAATTAATTAATCTGAGCAACCACCCTAATAGCGGTTTTTATTTAAATGAAAATGAGAAGTTAATATCTACGATTCGACAATGTCAAAAAGAAAACAACAAGTTTATTCTACTTGGTCTTAGTTTTGAACTTCTGAAAATAGCAAACAATTATAACATCCCATTACTAGACGGATTAGTAATTGAAACAGGGGGCACAAAAAATAAACAAAAAAGAATAGTGAAAGAAGATATGCATAATCGACTAAAAAGGCTATTCCAAACAGAAAACATAATTTCAGAATATGGTATGGCTGAATTATTATCACAATCATATTATTGTAATAAGAATTTTTTTAAATCTCCTCCGTGGAAAAAAATACTAATAAGAAATAAAACAAACCCTCTCGAAATTGAAACTAAGAGTCATCGTGGACATATCAACATAATTGATTTAGCTAATATATATAGTTGTGGATTTATAGCAACAAATGATACTGGGCAATTAACTCAATCAGGTTTTAATATAACTGGAAGAAGCCAAAATGCTAGCAATAGAGGATGTAACTTAATGATTTGAAAAATATTTTTTCTCTACTGACCCATCATTATATTGCACAAGGTATATCCCTGATTGATTTAAACAACTAGCATTTCTACCAAGAAAATCATAAACAATAATTACTTCTTTTTTACTGGATTCATTTTCTGATATATCAAAAAACTCATCACAATCTTCACCAACACCTAAAGGCAACTCACAGTTTTCAATAAATTCATTAGTAATAGCAAATTCAGTAACCTGTCCAAAATTATTATCACCATATGTTGATGTAAATGGTGTACTAGTATTTAATACCGTTGAGGTCTCATAAACAATACCATCTCTAAAAACTAAAAATATAAAAGAATCACCGCTTTCAAATCCATCAATAAAAGCAGTAGATGGATCATTACCCCAAGCTGCAATAGCCATCTGCTGACCGTCAAACACAGCAGAACCACCACAAGCAATATAAGCATCATCAGTTATATAAAAGACTCCGACAATATCACCATTTATTAAATTAGAAAAATCAGTAATTGCAAGTGTCATATTACTAGCCGTAATTTCATAGTTGAAATCAAAGTAATTATTTGCTAAGTCACACCAATAACAACCAGAAAAAAACTCTACTTCGTATTCACAGTCTTCATCTTCGAAAGACAATTGAATTAAATCACATAACTCTCCTGAATAATTCAATGCGACTGGATCCGAACACTCACCATATACTACACATGAACCATCATCGATATTTGCTTCAGAATTATAATTATCTGCTTCCATACATGTACAACCAAACACATTCGTTCCACCGGAATTGTCATAGTTGTGAAATCCTAAATTTGAAAAATCATCTTGCTCTAAAACAATCCATTCTGAATTATCTACATTGGTGCCCGCAGACATTGACCAGTTTCCATCATTTCCTGTGACAACAGAGCTTTTTCGAATTAATGTGTGATTTTTAGTTGCCTCCTCTACACCTGCCACATCCCAGCCAACACCTTCTTCCCACGTATCTTCACCACCTATAATATCCAATGCATTTTCTGAATCAAACACATCACCTGTGCAACATGAAAGCATTAATGCATATGAATCATCTCCATTTCCACAACAATATTGAAAAGTGAAATCTGCTTGATCTAATATAGTCTGATCTGCTTGTGTAGCAGCCACAACATAAACATCACCAGGTGCTAAGACAGATCCTTCTGGAAATTCATTAATGTAGAAATTATTACCATCAATACAGCCATTAGTGCAACTTGCAAGCACATAATCAGGATATAAATTAACTGACTGATTAGAATAATTATATATTTCAATATACTTATTATATGAACTACCCTCTACATATTCCGACAATAGAATTTGACCAGAAATATTAAAGGAAATAATAAAAAATAGTATGAAGGATTTTAATGTTTTCATTTGTAAAATTATTTAACATAAATATTTATTGATTTACTAAATTGTTGTCCATAAGACATATGCATACCGTTGGCAAATTGTAACGTTAATTTATGCGCTCCTGTTTCTAAATCAAGTGTTACTATAGTGTCGCCTTTTCCATAATGTAAATGGGTTGCATCCATTGGAATAATCTCTCCATATTTCATAAAGTCTTTGTCTATAATAATATGATGATGACCTGTGCCTGCTTCCAACTCTCCCGCTGGTTTTATCTTCATACCAACGACTCCCATTTCTACAACAAACGGGCTTTCTAGCGTATCTCCTTCATTGATGTTTTTGAAAAAGACATTATGTTTTGAGACTTTACCCGGCGTCTCTACTGAGTTTGATTTTTGTTGACAACTAAATATGATAAAAGCAACAAAAAAAAGAAAATAATATTTCATGTTAATAAAAATTTAAAGTTGCACAAAATTATTAAAATCAAGCCACTTAAAAATTAAATTCATTAATTTTTATTTACAATTATAACAATTAATAGAAAAAACAAATTCTGTTCCTTTTTGAATTTTGCTTTTAACATTAATAGATTGATTATGTGCTTCAATAATATGTTTAACAATAGCAAGTCCTAATCCTGTACCCCCCTGATCTCTTGATCTACTTTTGTCAACTCTATAAAACCTTTCAAACAATCTATTAATATTTTTTTCTGCAATTCCTATACCATTATCCTTCACTGAGACTAAACATTGTTCTTTAGATTGATGACACCTCACTTTTATATAACCACCATGCTTACCATACTTAAGAGAATTTGATATCAGATTAGATAAAACCTGTCCCATTTTACCCTTGTCAGCATAAACCAAAAAATCAGTGCTTCTTTCATCATGGAGTAATTGAATTTTTTTCTTTTTTGCTTTAATTTCAAATTGTTCTATTATTTCGCTGATTAAATTTTTTAAATTCCACTCTGTAAGCTCTAAGTGCAATTCTTCTGACTCCAATTGAGCAATGGACTCCAAATCCTTAATTATATATATCAACCTATCGACACTTTTACTTGTCCTTTTTAAATATTTTTTATTAACATTATCATCATATAGAGCTCCATCAGCAAGTGTTTCCACATAACCTTGAATATTAAAAATTGGTGTTTTTAATTCATGGGACACATTGCCAAAAAATTCTCTTCTATATTTTTCCGCAGCCTTTAAAGCAATTAACTCTTGGTCTTGTTTTGAAATTAAATTTTTTGACACACCATGCTTAAAAATAATTTTATTATAGCTCCAAATAAATATTGTGTTAACAAGCAAAATAATAAACAAAACAATAAGTAAATCTGTTGCAGAAAGAGTAAAAAAAACACTACCCAGAAAAAGCATTAATAATCCAACAATTATAATTGTGGACATAATAGATGCAATAATAATCTGAAAATAATTTATCATACAACAAACATCTAATTTAGTACAAAAAGAAGTGATTTATTATAAATTTTATTAATTTTTTACGCATGCAAAATTTCAATCACTTTAACCTATTTTAAGAGTATTTATACTAATTTAGCACTCTGAAAAATTAGTATATTGTTAATAAATATAGTATCTTTAATGAACTAGCACCCTTTGTATCATTAGTCGATACTTTCTCGATATAAAAATATAACGTATGAAAAACTTTTATTTAGTTGCAGTTTTTATTGCTCTTTTTTTATCCAATTCTATATTAACATCTCAAAATCTTGAATGGATTAATCCTCCACCAACTGGAACAGGAAATGCTTCCATTGCCTTACTTGCTCCTGACGCAGTCCTGCTCAATGGAGAAGTTGTAAGTACAATTGGGGCTTTAGTGGGTGTATTTTATGAGGACGACGGAGGCAATCTATTGTGTGCAGGATATGTAGAATTAGATGAATGCTATGTAAATGGGGGCGGTGAGGATTGTACTAGTACTGAGGGTAATGTAAATATCGCACCTTGGGGGACAGATGCTGGAGAAGATAATGGATTAGCTGATGGAGAAATCATGCAATTCTATTTATATTTAGACGGAATTGATTATCCTTCAGATGACATTACTTTTGTAATGGGGAATACTGAATTTGTAGCGAGTGGACTATATGTTATTTCGAACATAAATTTTGCAGAAGAACAAATAGAACTTGATCCTTGTTCATGTGTCGATGGAACAATAGGAACTATTTTTGACCCTTATTGTATTCTTCCTGGTGGTTACATTTATTGCACCGACCCTAGTGCTGACAACTACTGTAATACAGAAGGTTATGCGGTATTGGGCGGAGTTGAAGGTTGTATTTATGGGGAAGTTGAAGGTTGCACATGCCCGGCTGCTGACAACTATGATGCTTTAGCTAACACAGATAATGGCTCATGTTATATATCTGAGGGGTGTTCTGATCCTCTTGCAAACAACTACTCTCTTACAGGATGTGATGGCGATGTTTCAATTGCAAGTGAAAACTGTATTTTACTAGGGTGTACATGCCCTGAAGCACTAAACTATGACCCTACAGCTACAATAAATGATGGTTCATGTGCTGCTGTACAGAGTCTTTGTACAGACCCAACTGCAGCTAATTTCAACGAAGGATGTGAAGACACACAACTATTTGGTGCTGTAGAAAACTGTGAATACGGTGGATGTGAATTAGAAAATATAGTTTGGGACTATGAAATAACTGATGCCAATATGACTATCCAAGTAGGAGCTGACGTGGTAACCTTAAATGGAGAATCTCCTCCAACTGGATCTTTACTAGGAGTTTTCTTTACCAATGATTCTGGTCAACTAACCTGTGCTGGATATCAAGAATGGACAGGAGATCAACTAGCTATTGCAGCATGGGGTGCTGAATCTGGAATTGACAATGGATTCCAAGCGGGTGAAGATTTTACATGGTTATTATATGTAGGTAATCAAACTTTCTCAGCAAATAGCACTACCATGAATGGTACTGGACCGTTCTCTCAGACATTTGTAGCAAATGGATTTGGTCAATTAACATCAGTAAATTATGACTGTGAAGTCGTTGGAGTCTTTGGATGTACTGATTCAACAGCATATAACTATAATCCTGATGCAACAATAGACGATGGATTATGTTATACGCTTGACTGGGATTTTACAGTAACCGACTGTAATATGACTTTATTAATAAACCAGCCTGAAATTTCGGGATTAGATATTTCACTAAATGGAGAAGAAATTCCAACAGGTGCAATGATTGGTGTTTTTTATGAAAATGCTGATGGTCAACTAGTCTGTGGAGGAGCATCGGAATGGACAGGAACTTCAACTTCTGTTGCTGCTATGGGTTCAGAAACCGGTAATGATAATGGCTTTCAACCAGGTGAATTGCTTAATACTTGGTTTTTATTAATTGGAGATCAATCTATCCCTATGGATGCTAATGGCGCGACAATGTCTAACTCTGGAATATTTCAAGACACTTATCTCTGCAATGCATTTGGGAATCTATTATCTGTAAATTTTGAAGGTGAATATACCATTAGTTATGGGTGTACTGATGAAACAGCTTGTAACTATGATGAAACAGCAATTGTAGATGATGGCTCTTGTGATTATGGACAAACTTGGTATCAAGATAGCGATGGTGATGGCCTTGGAAACCCAGATGTTAGTACAGTATCTTGTGACGAAATAGTTGGCTTTGTAACCAATGATGAAGACCCTTGTCCTGATAATATAGATAATCCAAACAATTCACTTGTATGGTATCTAGATGAAGATGGTGATGGTCTTGGAACAGAATTATATGTAGCATATGGATGTAATCCTCCGGGACCTGATTTTTCTGATATCCTTGGAGACCCATGTCCGTATGGTGAAAACACTGACGAAGATGAAGATGGTGTTTGCGATTATGAAGATTCTTGTGTTGGAGAATATGATGATTGTGGTGTGTGCAATGGACCTGGCATAGCAGATGGCGAATGTAATTGTGATGGTA
>PAMG01000026.1 GCA_002707245.1 Flavobacteriales bacterium | reverse complement strand
ATTTAGAAAAAATCGTAATATCTTTCATCAGTAAAAACTCATTAATTCTGGCCTGTGATGCTGAAGCCCTTTGCACAACTTCAGTCACCCAACCAATAGAAGTAACTGGCCAAGTTAACATATTCACATATATAATGAACTCTGCAACTTCACCAACAGTAATTTGCTGATTAACCACTAAAACACCTCCAACATATACTGTTAATAGAACACTTAATCCAACTAATAACAATACTAAAGGGAAAAACACCGAATTAACCCTAGACAAACTAATATATTCATTCATATATTTCTCAGAAAGATGATTGAAATGGCTACTCACTTCTTTTTCTTTCACAAATGATTTAACTAATCGAATTCCAGAAAATGTTTCCTGCACAATATTTGTTAATGATGATAATTTTTCTTGAACCACACCACTCTTAAAATTAATACGATGACTAACTTTATAAATGAGAAATGATAATAATGGCAAAGGAGAAAGAACAATTAAAGTAAGAATAGGACTAACAAAATACATCCTAGATACAATAAGTATAATCAAGGTTAATAAATTTAAACTATACATAAAAGCTGGACCCAAATACATTCGAACCTTATTTACATCTTCAGTAATCCTATTTAATAGGTCTCCAGAATCATTCTTGTTGTAAAAGTTCATTGACAAATCCTGATATTTTTGATAAATTTCATTTTTTAAATCATACTCAATATTTCTAGAAACCACAATGATAGTTTGTCTCATAAAGAACATAAACACCCCCCTACATACAGCAAACAAGATTAATAAAGATGTGTAAAAAAATAACAAACGAAAAAGAGATTTTTCTGTTGACTCAACATGTTCTTGCAGATAACTTATCTCTTCTATAATTAAATTGAATGACTTACCTATTAAATGAGCTGGAAAAAGAGCAAAAATATTGGCAAAAATAATAAACAAAAAACCTATTAAGATTTTAAATCTATATTTTACGAAATACTTATTTAAATACTTTAAATCCTTCATCAAAAAGAAATATTTTTCAATTTATAAATAAAAAAGCTACTTTTGTCGTGCATTATTAAATAATACTTTTTAATAATTATATTCAAAACAAATGATGAAAATATGTGACATAAAGAAAGTTGATGGCATAGCACCAGAAGTATTTGAATATATGAAGATCAAAAAACATGAAAAAGTTGTCTTTTGTTCTGATCCAGAATCTAAACTAAATGCAATAATTGCTATTCACAACACCAACCTAGGACCAGCATTAGGGGGAACACGTATGTGGAATTACAACAATATTAGTGAAGCAACTAACGATGTGTTAAGGCTGTCAAGAGGCATGACTTATAAAGCTGCTATTACTGGCTTAAATTTAGGTGGTGGTAAAGCTGTCATTATTGGTGAATCCAATAATAAAACCGATCAAATGATGCAATCCTTTGGCAAATTCGTCGAGTCACAAAAGGGAAAATATATCACAGCAGAGGACGTGGGAATGACCACACATGATATGGAAATTATTTTTGGACAAACAAATCATGTAGTTGGAAAACCAAAAAAACTTGGAGGAAGTGGAGACCCTTCCGTTGTGACTGCATATGGAGTTCTAATGGGAATGAAAGGAAGTGCATATTTCAAATGGGGTTCTGATAAATTAGAGGGCAAAAAAATACTCATTCAAGGGATTGGTAATGTCGGAAGAAATTTAATTGACCTTTTAACAAAAGAGGGTGCAGATATCTATGTAAATGATGTAAATGAACAAAAAATCACAACAATACAAGAACAATACAATGTAAAATGTATTCATGATAATATTTACAATGCAAATGTAGACATCTATGCACCATGTGCCCTAGGTGGGACACTAAACGAACATACGATTCCACAGCTGAAATGCGCCATTGTTGCAGGAGCTGCAAACAACCAATTAGCAAAAGAATACATTCATGACGACCTACTTATACAACACAATATTCTATATGCTCCAGATTTTCTAATTAATGCTGGGGGGTTAATTAATGTTTATTCTGAATTAAAAGGCTTTTCTGAATCACAGGTGAAAGAAAAAACAGAAAAAATATTTGACACGACTATAGCAATACTCAAAAAATCAGAAAAAGAAAATATATCTTCTCAAAAAGCAGCTTTAAAAATTGCAAAAGAAAGAGTATTCAAAACACAGAGTGCCTAAATGCTTCCAAGAAGACACATANGAATCAAGGTTTTTCAAACTTTATATGCCTTTTCTCAACAACTAGGAGATAAAAAACTAGATACTAAAAAAGCATTGAAAAATAATTTAAGTGATTATGTGAATTTATATTATTTTATTATTGACACTTTAATATTAATACGTGAAATTGCTGAAAATGAAATTGTTGCACAGAAAAAAAAATTACTACCCACACAAGAAGATTTAAATCCAAATAAAAAATTTATTCAAAACAATATCTTAAAAGAGCTAAATACACGGAAAAAATTATCCGGAAAAATTGATTACAAAAAATTAAAAATTATCCTAAAACAGATTTTTAAAAATTTAAAAAATAAAAACACATACATCAACTACATGGAGTCGGATGAAAAATCATATCAAAATGATAAAAAAATTGTCATCCATGTATTAAAAAACGTAATCACTCATGAAAGCATCCATGAGTTCATAGAAGATTATTCAATATATTGGAATGATGATTTAATCATCGTCTATAATATTTTCTTAGAAAGAATAAATAATGAAGAAAATTTAAAATACCTCAATATATTTAGAAGCTCTGATGATGAAGAATTTGCTAAAAATTTATTAGAAAAAACAATTGAACAAGAAAAAAAAATTAGCTCAATAATATATGATTTAGCCAAAAACTGGGACAAAGAAAGAATTGCCTTAATTGATTTAATACTTATGAAAATGGCAATTACAGAGATGATGTATATTCAAACCATCCCCAATAAAGTGACAATAGATGAATATATTGAAATCTCTAAAGAATATAGCACGCCAAAAAGCAAAGAGTTTATCAATGGTATTTTAGATGCATTTATTAAAGATATTTTATTTAAAAAATGAAATAGAATCACAAGATTTACTTATTTTTGAAAAATAATTTTACAAAAACCACATAATATTTTAAAATATGAAAAATCTAATTGTTTTATCATTCAGTATATTGTTATTATTAGTTAGCTGTCAAGATGCATCGAAAAAGATCAAAGACAACAACGATACAACCACACAAACACAGCCTGAGCCAAAAAAAACCGAAATTAATGCACAAATCATAGATAATAATAATGGAGGTGCTTCTTTTCAATTCACTAACAACGGAGGAAAAGTGTGGGACTTTGGGACAATACAACAGGGAGATGAGCCTGAATTCACATTCACTTTTCAAAACACAGGCAATGAGCCCATGATTATTTCTAATGCAAAAGGTAGTTGTGGATGTACAGTTCCACAATGGCCAAAAGAACCAATAGCACCTGGGGCGACAGGAGAGATAAATGTTAAGTTTAATTCTAAAAATAAAAAAGGATCACAAAATAAAACAGTGACATTAACAGCAAATACTACTCCACCAACTACAAAATTAAGAGTAACTGGAACTATTGAAGTAATTGAATAAATAATACTATGGAAACTCTAATTATTTTACTACAAGAAAGTGGAGGCATTGGAAGCCTACTCCCTATAATACTAATTGTTTTTGTATTTTATTTTTTCATGATTAGACCACAAATAAAAAAACAGAAAGAAGAAGAAGGGTTTCGCTCTGAAATTAAAAAAGGAGACAGAGTAGTAACAATAGGTGGTATACACGGGAAAATAAATGCTATTAAAGAATCAAAGATTATCTTAGAAATATCTGATAACACCAGAGTAACAATTGACAAACAAGCGATCTCTAAAGAAAAATCTATGTGCTATAGTAATCCTGAAAAAACATCAACTTAGTTGAATTAACATACACATATTGAAAAAGCCTTATAAAATAGGATTAACAGGAGGAATTGGCGCTGGAAAAAGCACAATTGCTCAGATTTTTAAATCAATAGAGATACCCACCTTTAATTCAGATGCATGTGCCAAAGAACTCTTGATTAATGATGAGAAGACCAAAAGAGAAATAATTAAAATATTTGGAAAGCATATTGAACAAAATAATATAATTGATAGAAAAAAATTATCTCAAATTGTATTTTCAAATAAAAAGAAACTCGAAAAATTAAATAAAATTATACACCCCAAAGTAAAATTAAAATTCGAAAGTTGGTTCAAACAGCAAACATCACATTACATCATAAAAGAATCAGCATTATTATTTGAAACAAACACACATCAACTATTAGATAAAATTATACTAGTAAAAACCCCTTTAAATATTAGAATAAAAAGAGTTTGCAAAAGGGATAACAGAACAAAAAAAGAGGTAGAAAAGATTATAAAGAATCAACTTAATCCAAGTTCAATTACACCNGAAGCCGATTATATAATTAATAATAATGAACAAACATTGTTAACACCAAAAATCATAAACCTACATAATATCTTGAATCAGCTATGACAATATTCTAACCTCTTTTTTCAATAGCTTTTGGGCTTTCTTTATCATTAAATTATTTTGCAAAGACTCTTTCAACATTTTTTGAAAAAAAACATTCACATCATCTTTATTAGATAAAGAATCTGAGACGCTAGCTATATTATTAATGATTTTATTTTTCACTAATTCTATAAGCTTCCATAATTCATCCGAAACATATATCTGTTGAGAAATATTATATTCATATTCTGTAATAATATTTTTAATTAAAACTGATTTTAATTCACCAACATTATTTATATCATGTAACTGAAGTCTATTACACATTCCTATTGGCTCAATCCGGTCTAAAAATATAGTCAACCTCTCATATGCACGCAACTTGATCTCAAGTTCATTCTCAGAGATTTTATAAGAAACCCTAGGTTCACTTTGTTTTTTTCTAAGAAAAAGAAACACAAAGGTAATCACAGACACAAAAAGAGCGATATAAAGCAACAACCCTCCATCTTCTAATATATTGATAGTAAAAAAATCCATATAAAATATATTGTTACACTAATATCGTTATTTTTAAGTTTAATTTTAACATAAGATAATTTATTATTAATATGACATTACTCTCTAAAAAAATTACCAACATGAAAGAGTCTGCCACACTTGCAATGGCAAGAAAAAGTAGAGAACTTCAAGAAACTGGTAAAAAGATTATCAACCTGAGCCTAGGAGAGCCCGACTTCAACACTCCTACTTTTATTAAAAATGCAGCTAAAAAAGCTATTGATCAAAATTTCTCTAAGTACACGCCAGTACCAGGCTATAAAGATTTACTGGAAACAATTACAAAAAAGTTTAAAAGAGATAATAAACTTAAATATCAAGCTAATCAAATAGTTTGCTCGACAGGAGCAAAACAAAGTATTGCTCAATTATTAATGGTATTACTTAACAAAAATGATGAAGTAATTCTTCCTGCTCCATACTGGGTAAGTTATTATCAAATGATTGAATTAGCCGAGGGTAAACCAAAAGTAATAAAAACCGATATAGAAAATAATTTTAAAATAACACCGAAACAACTCAAAAACTCAATTACAAAAAAAACAAAAGTATTTTTATTCAGCTCACCATGCAATCCAACCGGATCAGTCTACAGCCAAAAAGAACTAGAAGCTTTAGCAGATGTTTTTAAGCAATACAAAAACATCATAATCATATCCGATGAAATATATGAACATATTAATTTCACAAAACACCATTTTAGTATTGGAAGAATACCCGAAATTTCAGAACAAGTAGTTACTATCAATGGGCTTTCAAAAGGATTTGCTATGACAGGGTGGAGATTTGGTTATTTAGGTGCGCCAGAAAAAATTGCAGCGGCATGTATAAAAATGCAAGGACAAATCACATCTGCTACTTGTTCAATAACACAAAGAGCAGCTATTACTGCACTATCTTCCGATGCTAATTGCACAGAAAATATGCGCAAAAAATTCAAAAAAAGAAGAGATTTAGTCATTAAATTACTATCTGAAATAAAAAACTTAAAAATTAATAAACCGGAAGGCGCTTTTTATATTTTTCCAGATGTCTCACAATACATAGGGAAATCATATGAAAATAAAATAATTAAAAACAGTGATGATTTAGCAATGTTCTTACTAGAAGATGGGGGTGTATCGACTGTATCTGGATCTGCATTTGGAGCTGAAAACTACATAAGAATTTCATATGCAGCATCAGAAAAAGAATTAAAACAAGCTTGTAAATTAATAAAATATTGGTTAGAAAAATTAAATTAAAACATGGAAAATCGCAATGCATTAATTATAATATTTTTTTTCTTTTTTAGTATTAACTTAGCTCAAGTAGAGAGACCTTTAAATAACCCTGTTTATGACAATCAACGATATCATTTTGGATTTACGTTAGGACTTAGCAATAATAAATTTCAAGTCAATTATAGCGAAGCTTTTGTTAATCAAAATCAAATTACTCAAATACTTTCAGAATATGAACCCGGATTCAATGTCGGTATTATTATTGATTTAAGAATAAGTGAAAATACAAATTTAAGATTAACACCGTCATTTAACTTTACAGATCAAAAATTATATTACACACAAAATAATATAACAAGTATCCAGCCAAGTAATAACACGGGAGTCTCTCATTTTGAGATGCCTGTTTATCTAAAGTATAGGTCTGAAAGAATTAATAATGGACGAGTTTATTTATTAATGGGTGGCAAGTTCATGTTAGACATGAGTAGTGTTGAGAAACTAACACAAACTGAAAATTTAAAATTTAAAAAAACAAACTACTCTATAGATATCGGATTCGGAATAGATGTATATTTTGCCTACTTTAAGTTTTCTCCTGAAATAAAATATTCTTATGGAATGCTTAACTTATTAGAAAGTCAAGATAATGAATACAGCAACCTAATCAATGGACTATCAACAAGAGGCTTACTTATCTCATTAACATTCGAGTAAAAAACCTAATTTAAAAAGCGAATCCAATAGAAAAGTTAACAAATGGAGAAATGACAGGGTAAGTGTCAATTAGTTGTTCAATCCCATTTTCATCCGTTACATCCTCACTATAATCCTGGCCTGTTGCATCATTAGAGCCAGATAAAAACCCTAAGTCAGGTTGATCAAATTTATCAAAATTCATAAATAAACCTGCATCTATTTTAAGTCGAATTCTTCGTGCGGTGCGATGATCGAAAAAATACCAAGATGTTTTGTCAAATAAAAAATTACCATCAAAAATTAATGTGTAATTAGCAGTTAAGCCACCATAATTGGTATTTAAAAACTCGTTCTCTTCAGCGTCTAAAAACTGACCTTTATAACCTAATTCCACGCCCTGTCTCACCATGACATATCTCCATAATTTTAAAAACCCCATTTTTCTGTGTGGAAACAAAGATCGATTTTGACTTTTTTTACTACCCTTATTAAAAATAAATCCAAACTTTAAAAATAAATCTGAATCAAAATCCATACCAAGCATCATATAGCCAGTTTCAGTAATATTAGTATTATGTCCAAAATTATATTTAATCGCAACAGAGGGTTGTAGCCCAATATACAACTCAGGCCATTTAGATTGATTCTTTACTTGTTTGCCATGACCAGGATCAAGAATCGATAAATAAAATACTGATGAATTATCAGTTTTAATTAAATTATCATCTTCATTAGCATAAAAAGTAATCGCAAGCAAGAAGAAGCACGAGAGTAAAATACGTTTCATTAGACAGTCAAGTTAAAGTTATGCAAGCTAATTTAATTAAAAAAAATATCTTATCTAAATTCGGATAAAATAATTCCATAAGCTACTGATACATTTAATGAGTCAATTAATTTATTTTTTGAAGGAATCAAAATCTCTTGATCCAATAATTTCTTTACTTCTTTACTAATTCCATGTGATTCACTCCCAAATACAAGTGCACAACAATCTGGTTTTTGTATATCATACATGTCCTCACCTAATAAGGTTGCACCAAAACAAGGAACTTGTTTCTTTTTGAGTTGAGTTAATAACTGTATTAAATCAATAGCATGTACTCTAACTCTCGACAAAGACCCCATAGAAGACTGTATTACTTTTGGATTGAATACATCAACTGATTTTTTAGAAACAAAAATCTCTTTTACACCATACCAATCTGATGTGCGAATAATAGAACCCATATTACCTGGGTCAGATATTGAATCAAGTAAAATAGCATATTTCTGAATAACAAAATCATCTAATCTTAATATAGTATCTGGTTTATAAAAAACAGCTAAAACACTTGATGCTGTTTTTAAAAAACTAATTTTCTTAAGTGTCTTTTTATCAACAACTAATGTTTCAACTTTAGATTTAATTTGCCACTCATTAGTAGATATAATTAATTTTAACTTAAAATTAGATTTGATAAATTCGTTAACAACATGACTTCCTTCAGCAACAAAACAATTATATTTTAATCTATATTTATTGTGCTTTAGTGAATTGATAAACTTTATTTGTTGCTTAGATAACATGAAAAAGATATTTTTACTACAAAATAAAAATTAATTTCCATTGATAAAAAATATTATACTCATTACACTCTCATTTCTACTGATTTCTTGTTATAGTACAAGACACATCAACACACACGACCACATATTAAAAGAAAATAATATCACAATTAACAATGAAAAAAACAATCGAGCAAAAGGTGTTTCAAAAAAAGAAATTAATTCAATTATAAAACAAAAACCCAATAAAAATATTCTTGGATTTATTCCATTCCATATGTGGATATACAATTTAAGTAATCCAGAAAAAAATAATTGGATTAACTCATACCTACGTGAAATTGGAGAAGAACCCATAGTATTAGATAGCATATTAGTAGAAAAAAGTGCAACTCAAATCAAATCTTATTTTGAAAACAATGGCTACTTTACATCTAAGGTCACAAGTAGCATTAATTATAAAAAACAAAAAGCATATGTAAACTACAATATAAAAACAGGAAAATCATATCTAATAAATAAAATAACCTATAATAACACAAGAAAAAAAAATATCTATGATTTAATAAAGAAACATAAAACAGAAATAAAACCAGGGGATTTATTTACATATAACAGCGTCAATAATGAACGTGTTAAAATTGAAGAATTATTACAAAATAATGGTTTTTATAAGTTTTCAAAAGAACTCATATATATCAATGCTGACAGCATAGAAGAAAATAAAATAAATTTAGATTTTGGATTGAAAAAACTAGAGAACGATTCATCTATTTATGAAAAATTTACTATTAATGAAATTCATATTAATATTGACAAATCTGAAGCACATGATACAATCAAATATCATGATTTTCATTTTGTTATAAATCAAGAAAAGAAAAACCATATCAAAATGGCAACAATTTCTAATTTAATTCAAATTAAAAGAAATCAATTTTATTCTAGAAAAGAGGCGGAAAACACATATCGAAATTTATCAAATTTAAATTTCTTCAAACATATTGTAATTGAATTTATTGAAATAACTAAAAAAACTAATGAATTAAATTGTATAATTCATCTTCAAAGTCCGACGAAGATGTATTATTCAATTGAAGCAGAAGCGAAAAGATCTGCTGACGAAGGAAATCTTGGGGTGTCAGGATATATCCAATTCGGAAACAATAATTTATTAAGGGGAGCTGAAAATTTAAATGGAAAAATAAAAGTTTCTCTGGAAAATAGATATACAAATATAGATGACAACACAAGCTTATTTAACACAAAAGAAATAGCTTATGAATTACAATTACGTGTACCCAAACTAATTATACCAAAAAGGATAAATAGCTCATTGAAACAAAGCTTCCAAATGAGCACTAACCTAACATTCTCTTTTACAAACAGAACACGTCCAGATTTTTCTAGTCGAGTTATGACACAAAAAATAGGATATAACTGGAAAAACTCGAAGTATGTACAACATCAATTAAATCTAATTGAATTAAGTTTTTCTGATATTGGGGAAATCAATTCATTTATTCAAAATGAATTGCTTGAAAACCCATATCTAAGCGAACAATTTGAAGATAAATTTATTCCAGCAAGTAATTACATTTTTACCTTTAATAATCAAAAAATATATAAAATATCTAATTACACATATTTAAGAACAAAAGCTGAAATCAGTGGNAACATTTTTGCAACTATAGGTTCAATTGTAAATCTCAATACAAACAACGATGGAAATTATATAATCTTCAAAAATCCATTTTCACAATACTTAAAGCTTGATGTAGATATTAGAAGATATTTAATGTTTTCAAAACAAAATACGCTCGTAATAAGAGGATATTACGGATTAGGTTATGCTTATGATAACTCTGATGAATTACCTATACAAAAACAATTCTTTTCAGGTGGAGTCAATAGTATAAGAGCATGGGAAGCATTTACATTAGGGCCAGGTTTAATTAACGAATCAAACACCTATTCTACTGGAGATATAAAACTAGAATTAAATCTAGAATACCGTTTTCCATTATTTAATGCATTAAAGTCTGCATTATTTATTGATGCTGGAAATATATGGTCAATCAAAAATGACCCAAGAGAAGGCAGTATTTTTAAAATAAATACTTTTATAAATGAATTGGCAATAGGTGTAGGGGCTGGAATTAGATATGATTTTGATTTTTTTGTCATCAGACTAGATATTGCGACTAAACTACGAGATCCATCTCTAACAAATAAATGGGTGAATAATCCATTAAATGGAAATTTTCGATATAATTTAGCTATAGGTTATCCTTTTTAATTTAAATTTGAAGCATTATGGGAAATTTGAAATTAATAGCACAAAAAATGGTTTGTAGTGGAAAAGGAATTTTGGCTGCAGATGAAAGCACACCAACCTGTACCAAAAGATTCACAGCTCACAAATTAGAAAGCACAGAGTCAAGCAGAAATGAATATAGAAGCAACTTATTCAGCACAAGAGAGTTAGAAAAATTCATTAGTGGTGTTATATTATTCGATGAAACTTTTCATCAAAATTTACAAGGCACTAATGTAACGATACCTCAATATTTAAAAGAAAAAAATATTTTAACAGGGATTAAAGTAGATACNGGAGCTAAAATATTGGCCAATCATGATACTGAAAAAATAACAGAAGGATTAGATGGATTAAGAGATCGACTGAAAACCTATAAAGAAAAAGGAGCAGATTTTGCAAAATGGAGAGCAGTCATTACAATTGGAAAAAATACACCTTCAACGGCATGTATCCAATCTAATGCACATAGCCTAGCTAGATANGCTTCCTTATGTCAAGAAAATGAACTAGTTCCTATTGTGGAACCTGAAGTTTTAATGGATGGCTCACACTCTATACAAACATGTTACGATGTAACAAACCGAACTCTTGAAACAGTATTTAAAGAATTAGAATTATTAAAAGTCGATTTAGAATCAATTGTTTTAAAACCAAACATGATATTACCTGCAATTAATTCAAATCAAAACATAAGCAATGAAGAAATTGCTACAATGACATTTAATGTTTTACAAAGAAATGTGCCTAAGTTAGTACCTGGAATAGCTTTTCTTTCTGGGGGACAAAGCTCTGATTTAGCTGCCATTAGGTTAAATCTAATAAACAAAAAATATAACAGCGAAAAAAACTGGAACTTAACATTTTCATATGGACGAGCTCTACAAGAAGATGCTTTAACAACTTGGAGTTTGTATAAAAAAGGGGAAGCTAGTATTTCTAGCCCCCAAGATGCTTTAATTAAAAGAGCACAAATGAATAGTGAAGCATCAACTGGTAATTTAATTTGGAAATAAAACATATGGGATATGGGTTGGTTTAAGCGAAAAATCCAAGGAGTTTTTACTGAGAGTAAAGACAAGAAAGACGTACCTCAAGGACTTTGGTACAAATGTCCTCAATGTAAACAACTCACCACAAAAGAAGAACATATACAAAACTATTGGGTATGTCGACATTGTGATTATCATGCAAGAATTAATAGTGAAAATTATTTTTCAATAATATTTGATAACAACAAGTATATAGAGGTCAATAAAAATCTGAAATCACTAGACCCATTAACATTTAAAGACACAAAAAAATATATTGATCGACTAAAAGAAGCAGAGTTAAAAACATCTTTCAAAGAAGCTATCAGCACAGCACATGGGGAAATAAATGGACAAACAATCGCAGTGGCTGTGATGAATTTTGAATTTATTGGTGGGTCTATTAGTTCAGCTGTAGGAGAAAAAATATGTAGAATTATCAAGGTCGCAATTAAAAAACAAGCTCCTCTTTTAATTATTTCAAAATCAGGTGGTGCAAGAATGATGGAGGCCGCATTTTCACTTATGCAACTAGCAAAAACATCTGGGTATTTAACATTATTAAGCAAAGAAAAAATACCTTACATCTCATTATTAACAGACCCTACTTTTGGAGGTGCAACAGCTTCTTTTTCTATGTTAGGAGATATCAATATAGCCGAACCAAATGCATTAATTGGATTTGCAGGACCCAGAGTCATCAAAGAAACTATTGGAAAAGACTTACCTGATGGATTTCAAAAATCAGAATTTTTACTAGAAAAAGGGTTTTTAGATTTTATAGTTCACCGAAAAAACTTAAAATCTCAAATCTCGAAATTCATCAACATGGTGTATTATTAAAAAAATAAACACTATATTTGCCCCTCGAAAAAAGGCTTAATAAAATAATATATGTATTTAGACTCAAATAAGAAACAAACTATTTTTAAAAAATACGGACAATCTGCTGCAGATACTGGGAGTTCAGAAGGACAGATTGCTCTTTTCACAGAACGTATTAATCACTTAACAAATTATCTTAAAAAAAATAAAAAAGATAATAACACAAAAAGATCTTTAGTTTTATTAGTAGGAAAAAGGAGAAGAATGCTAGATTATTTAAAGCAAAAAGACATTGAAAGATATAGAACAATAGTTAAATCGCTAAAACTAAGAAAGTAAAAAACTTATTTCCACTTAGCAATAAAGCATATATAAAAAAATTTAATGAAACCGGAATTAAAGAAAGTACAAATTTCTCTAAACGATAATAGAGAAATAATAATAGAAACAGGATTATTAGCAAAACAAGCACATGGATCGTGTGTAGTAAAAATGGGAGACACGATGCTACTAGCTACAGTAGTGTCAGATACAACACCCAAAGAAGTAGATTTTCTCCCACTAAGTGTTGATTACAGAGAGAAATTTGCGGCAGATGGAAGATTTCCTGGTGGATTTTTAAAAAGAGAAGCACGACCATCAGATCAAGAAATTTTAGGAATGAGACTAGTAGACAGAGTGCTAAGACCATTGTTTCCAAAAAATTATCATTGTGAAACACAAGTGATGATACAACTTATGTCTCATGACAGAAATGTATGCCCACACGCACTAATAGGATTAGCTGCTTCAACAGCCTTAACGTTATCTAACATTCCATTTGAAGGACCTATCTCTGAAGTTAGAGTAGGAAGAATTGAAAATAATTTCATAATAAATCCTTCGCCTGAAGAATTGGAAGATTCAGATATTGACTTAATGGTTGGAGCATCAAAAGATTCAGTTATTATGGTGGAAGGTGAGATGGCAGAAATATCAGAACAAGAAATGATAGATGCAATAAAACATGCCCATGAAGCAATAAAACAACAATGCGATGCACAACTTGAACTTTTAAACCAATGTGAACCAATCACAAAACGAGAAGTTGAAGAAGAAGAGAAAGTTACTGAAATCTCTCAAAAAGTATATGACCTGTCTTATGAAGAAATTTACAAAATTGCTGGACAAAAAACAACCAAAAAAGAAAGATCAAACTTAATTGAAAAAACAAAAGAAAAGGTTATTAATAGTTTCTCAGAAGAAGAATTAGAAGAGAAAGATTCAGAAATAAATAAAGCATTTTACAATACGCAAAAAGAAGCTATTAGAAATTTTATCCTTGACACAAAAACTAGACTTGACGGAAGGAAAACAGATGAAATTAGACCAATTTGGTGTGAAGTTGACTACCTACCTAAAACACATGGGTCAGCTGTATTCACTAGAGGGGAGACACAATCACTAACAACCGTCACATTAGGAACGTCTTTAGATGAAAATAGACTGGATACTGTGACTCAAATTGGATCCGAAAAATTTTATCTACACTATAACTTTCCTCCTTTTTCAACAGGAGAAGCACGAATGAGATTTAGTGTTAGCAGAAGAGAGATTGGGCATGGAAATTTAGCACAAAGAGCACTAAAAGATATGATTGATGAATCAAACCCTTACACTGTAAGAGTAGTATCTGAAATCCTTGAATCTAATGGGTCATCGTCAATGGCGACTGTATGTGCTGGCACATTAGCACTTATGGATGCAGGAATACAATTAACGCGACCTGTTTCAGGTATTGCTATGGGGCTAATAACTGATGAAAATCATGAAAAATATGCAGTACTATCAGATATCTTAGGAGATGAAGACTTCCTAGGAGACATGGATTTTAAAGTTACTGGAACTACAAAAGGAATTACTGCTTGTCAAATGGACATGAAGGTGAAAGGCTTGCCTTATAATATATTAGAAGAGGCATTAGAGCAATCTAAGGAAGGTCGTTTACACATATTAAACGAAATGCTTAAAACAATGTCAGAAAGTAGAACTGAGCCAAAACCACATTCTCCAAAAATGGTAACAATGACAGTACCAAAGGATATGATTGGTGGTATCATTGGCCCAGGAGGAAAAATAATACAAAAAATGCAAGCAGACACGGAAACCACAATTACTATTAATGAAGAAGACAATATAGGTGTAGTTGAGATACTGGGAACCGATAGTGATGGGATTGAAAAAGCACAAGAAATAATAAAAAATATTTGCTTTATTCCTGAAGTAGGAGAAATCTATGATGGAATTGTCAAATCTATTCAACCATATGGAGCATTTGTAGAAATTAAAAAAGGTACTGATGGTTTATTGCATATTTCAGAAATCGCATGGAAAAGATTAGAGAAAGTTGAGGAAGTGTTAAAAGAAGGAGACGAAATACAAGTAAAACTTGTTAGTATAGATCCAAAAAGCGGTAAAATGAAATTATCTAGAAAAATACTATTACCGAAGCCAGAATAAAATTACTTATAAAGTAAACTATGAGACAATTAAAAATTACAAAACAGGTTACAAATCGAGAAACTGCATCGCTGGATAAATACTTACAAGAAATTGGAAAAGTAGATTTAATCTCAGCAGATGAAGAGGTGACACTAGCTCAAAAAATAAAAGAAGGAGATGAAATCGCATTAGAAAAATTAACAAAAGCTAATCTTCGATTTGTAGTATCTGTAGCAAAACAATATCAAAACCAAGGACTTTCTTTACCAGACTTAATAAACGAGGGAAATCTTGGTTTAATAAAAGCAGCAAAAAGATTTGATGAAACACGTGGTTTTAAATTTATTTCATATGCTGTATGGTGGATTCGTCAATCTATACTACAAGCACTAGCAGAACAATCAAGAATCGTTAGACTACCATTAAATAAAATTGGATCTATTAATAAAATTAATAAAACCTATGCATCACTAGAACAAAAATACGAAAGAGAGCCTTCTGCTGATGAAATTGCTAGTGTTTTAGAAATTAGTCCAAATGATGTACGAGAATCTCAAAGAAACTCAGGCAGACACATTTCGATGGATGCACCACTTGTAGATGGAGAAGATAGTAATTTATATGATGTTATCATGAGTGGAGAAAGTCCAAATCCTGATGACAGTTTAATTAATGATTCTTTAAGAACAGAAATCGAAAGATCTCTAATGACATTAACCGAAAGAGAAGCTGATGTCATTAGATTATATTTTGGGCTAGGAAGCAAACACGCTATGACATTAGAAGAGATAGGTGAAAAATTTGACTTAACAAGAGAACGAGTTCGACAAATCAAAGAAAAAGGAATAAGACGACTAAAACATACATCAAGAAGTAAAATTTTAAAAACATATCTCGGATAATTTATGAAACATCTTATTGCACCTTCAATGTTAGCGTCTGATTTTTCTAATTTGGAATCAGAAATTAAGATGATTAATAAAAGTGAAGCTGACTGGCTACACCTAGATATAATGGATGGTGAATTTGTTCCAAATATATCATTTGGAATACCGGTTGTTCAAGCAATATCACAACACACAAACAAACCATTAGATGTTCATCTAATGATTCAAAAACCAGAAAGATATATTGAAGATTTTAAAAATGCAGGTGCAAATATTATTACTATACATTTTGAAGCCTGCACACATTTACATAGAACAATTAATCTAATAAAAAAAGAAGGAATGAAAGCCGGCGTAGCAATTAATCCACACACTTCCCCAAATGTGCTTGCAGATATTTTAATAGATTTAGACCTAGTGTGTATCATGTCCGTTAACCCTGGGTTTGGCGGCCAATTTTTCATTGAAAACACTTATAGAAAAGTTACACTTTTAAATAACCTAAAAAAAGAATGCAACAGCAATGCAATAATTCAAATTGATGGTGGTGTTGACATTAATAATGCAAAAAAATTAATCCAATGTGGAGCCAATGTATTAGTAGCAGGAAGTAGTGTGTTTAAATCTAAAAATCCTTTGCAAACAATTCAAGAATTAAAAAATATTAACTGACATAGTCAGATAAATATTTGAATCGATCTGTAAGACAACCATTTAATGTAATTGAACCTTTCATGCTAACAGGTCCCATTTCAATTAAATCTTTTAATATTTGATTAATAAACACATTACCGAAATCACTAGATGCATCTTTAGGTAATGAACAAGGTAAATTATCAACCGCCATAACAACCAAAACCTCGTCTTTCATATAATTATCTTCTTGCCCTAAAAACCTATTATAACCATATAATGGGTCTTCTATGGTAGATGGTCGAATAGTAGATGCTATTGGACCAGCAATATCACAACTAATATCACCAACAACTTTAAGATTAAAAAATCTACTCTGAATATCTTCTTTAGTTAGTAAAATAGGACTATTTGGATGATAATAATGACCTGTAATCAACATATCTCCTCTACAACAAAACTTTAGCAAAGAAGACCTGTACTTATTTGGAAGATCATAAAAATCATTTTTTGAACTAACTGAACCATCTTTTTTTTCATGATAATCAATAGGCATTAATTGCACATATGAAGGACTATTGATATTTGTATTTAAAAAATCCTCTTTATCAATTTCTTGTATATTTAATATTTTTAATATTTCCACCGCACCAGAAGCTACTCTACCCCCACCTGTCAATATGATTTTAAAATCTTTTGGCAATTGCACTTTTAACAATTCTCTCTCTAATTCTTTTTTCCCAATCAGAAATTGAGGGGATTTTAAATCATAAGTTTTAGATTTTTTCCCATAAGCTAAAAAAGAATTATAGGCTCCTACAATTCCTGCATATCTTCCAAATCCAATGATTCGTTTATTATGTTCATCAACCAATGTTTCATAATCAATTAATTGTATATTTTTCGTGATAATTGTTTTTAATAATTTTTGATTATATGGTTGCTTTTTAATGGTATGAGAAAAAAATAAAAAAATTTTATTATCAATCAACATGTTAATAGGAACTTCTTTAACGCCCATAATAATATCACAATCTGATAAATTTTCTTGAATAGATACACCATTTTTTTGATACTCTAAATCAGAAAAACAACGTATTTCACTGGATTGAATAGAAATAGAAATATCAGAATATGTATCCAGAATAATTTTACATTGAACTGGGGAAAATGGCACCCTTCTGTCAGGGGGGATTTTACCTTCTCTTAATAATCCTATTTTCATCTAACTATTATTACGATTGCAAAAGTATGAAATTATCAAGTATTGTGTGTAAATTTGTTCTCATATAAAAATTGTTCTTTGATTTAATGGGGATGACCGGCTTTGACAGCAAGGTAAATAAAATAATAAGCATGTCGAGCATTGTTATACTCTCTCGTAAAAAAAGTATACAAAATTTTAAATGGCGAGTCTAACTACGCTTTAGCTGCTTAATTATATATTAAATAGCTTTTGTTCCGGATTCAGGTCTGTTCAACACCTGAAACCAGGAGCATCATTAAGTTGAACTAGCTTTTATTGTTCCTGGATATAAAAGTAAATCAATACAGGATAAGATAGGTTTTGGTTGTGTTATACCGGAATTTATTCGACAATCAAATAATACTAAACATGTAGAAAATTATTTAGTTTCTTGTTTGGACCAGGGTTCGATTCCCTGCATCTCCACAATTTAAAAATGAAAAAAATGAAAAAATATTTATTCATACTATTAGTTATCCCGATGTTTATCTCATCTCAAACATGTGTTTATGATTATGTGATGAAAAAAAAACAAGATTATTATAGTTTTAATAATAGCTATAATGTTCTTTATCATCACGCAAACAATAGATTATCAAAGAGTATAGAGACATATTATATACCTGTAGTATTTCATGTTGTATATAATTCTGAGGAACAAAACATCGCTGACTCAGTACTCATATCTCAAATTGAAGTATTAAATGAAGATTACCGACGATTAAATAATAATGCTAATGAAACAAGAGAGGAGTTTTTAGAATTTGCAGGCGATGCAAATATTGAATTTTTTTTAGCAAATGTTGACCCAAATGGAAACTCAACAAATGGAATTATACATCAATATACTGACAGACAAGAATTTTTAATGTTTGAAGATATTTTTTCAAATGAGATTACTCTTGATGAAGTGAAAAAATCTGAAAGCGGAGGATCAGATGCATGGAACACTAATCAATACCTCAATATTTGGGTATGTAATATTGGTAGCTTAGACATTCTTGGTTTAGAATTAGGTCAAGTATTTGGCTATGCATATCCACCTGTAAATATCGATGAAGCATTAATAGATTTAGCAGACACACAAACAGTGCCTGACTGGCCTGTAGATATGTTAACTGATGACGAAACGCTACAAGGTGTGGTACTACACTACACCGCTGTAGGCAGAAATAATCCAGTAGCTAATAATGATGGTATGACTGAAAACAATGAAGGAAGAGCAGCTGTCCATGAAGTAGGACATTACTTAGGACTAAGACATATTTGGGGTGATGCAATAGCTTTTTTAGGTGATGATGGATGTTCAGTAGATGATGGAATATCTGACACCCCCAATGCCAATGATCAAGCAGGATATGTATGTGATTTTAATAAAAATACATGTACCGGAGATACATTTGGATCTACAGGAGAAGACTTACCAGACATGGTGGAAAACTACATGGACTATAGCCCTGATGCTTGTCTTAACATGTTTACAAATGGGCAAATTAATATAATGAGAAATATTTTAGAAATAGCCCGTCCCGAGTTAATTAATGAAGAAGCATCATTATCTAATAATGAAATTAACTCTTTAAATAGTCAAAAAAAAGTAATTAAGACCATTGATGTTCTAGGACGAGGAGCAACTAGTCAAAAATTAAATATACAAATAGACGTCTATCAAGATGGAAGTGCAAGAAAATATATAAGAACTAACTAATCTTTAGTTCAGCTTATACTTTTTTTCTATTAACCCATTATCATAAACATCAATCACAAAACCTGATTGTTTGGGCTCTATTTTTCTTCCAAGCATATCTACAGAATACAAAAACTGTTCTTTAGAAATAATTTCGATAATTTCTGAGTTATTAAAATCCGAATTGGACAACTCTATGATTTCATTAGGTCCTTGACTTGGCCAAGAATATCCATTTGTTGCAAGATAAATTTTTCCATCAGGATTCACACAAATATCCCGTAACCTACCCCATTCATTATTAAAAAACTCTGTATACGTTAATACTTCTTNTCCATCATCAGAAAATTCAAATCTAACTAACATTTTATCCTTTAAAACAGTCATCAGTAAAGTATTCTGAAATTCTGGAATAGAAGGATGATTATACCAAATAATATCAGAAGTAGCAATAGTACTAGCCCCACTACTCCATACTGACTCAGTAATATCATTATCTACACAATAATCAGTTTCAGTATAAGAACCTCCTAAATCTCCCGCATAATAATAATCTACCCATTGATTATCACAATAACCTTGAACATTAGGCCATCCATAATTAGCTCCAGGTGTTAATATATTTAATTCATCATCATTACTTGGACCATGTTCAGAACTGTATATAAGACCATTGGGGCCTATTGCTAATCCTTGTGCATTTCTATGACCTGAACTCCAAACTAAACTTCCTGAAATAGGATTATCAAAAGGGGCATCACCTGCAGTACCACCAATTATATCAATACTCATTCTTAAGGTTTTTCCTGTTAATTCATTAATGTCTTGCGATGCATCCCAATCCTGTGCATCACCAGTAGTAACTAACATAGTTAAGTCATTTAATGCCATAAGACGACAACCTATATGAGTACTATTTCCGTCTAATCCATCTAATAAGACAACCTCATTTATTAATTGATCCGCATCACTATCATATTCATAATATACTATTTTCTCTTTTGCTCCTCCAGATAAATATGTATATACTAAAAAAACATAGGGTGAACCATTATTAAAATCTGGATGGATTTCCATGCCTAATAAACCTGCTTCATTTGAATCCCA
>PAMG01000025.1 GCA_002707245.1 Flavobacteriales bacterium | reverse complement strand
TTTATATAAGAGAAAAATTATATCGAATCATTTATCTAATCCAATTTTTCGTTTTATCTCATGTAATTTCATTAATGCCTCTATTGGAGTCAGATTATCAATGTCAATATTAGTTAATTCTCGTTTTATTTCTTCTATTATTGGATCATCAAGCTGNATAAAACTTAATTGATATTGATCTTTNTTATTATTAATATCGTGAGATGTTCTTGATGATTCTAAAGTAGCTAAAATCTCTTTAGCTCTTTNCAACAAAGATNTAGGCATNCCNGCCATNCGTGCTACATGAATACCAAAACTATGTTCNACNCCACCCTCNTCTAATTTTCTTAAAAACACAATATCATTATCAATTTCCTTTACAGAAACATTAAAGTTTTTAATACTTTTAAATTTATCCGCCATTTTATTTAATTCATGATAATGTGTGGCAAATAAAGTTTTAGGCTTTAAAGAGGATTCATGTAAATACTCAGCAATAGCCCATGCAATTGAAACACCATCAAATGTACTAGTACCTCTTCCAATTTCATCTAAAAGAATTAAACTCCTATTAGATAAATTATTCAAAATACTTGCCGTTTCATTCATCTCTACCATAAAAGTAGATTCACCTTGAGAAATATTATCAGAAGCCCCTACTCTAGTAAATATTTTATCTACTATTCCAATTTTAGCTGAATCAGCAGGAACAAAACAACCTACTTGTGCCATTAGAACAATCAATGCCGTTTGTCTCAATATCGCGGATTTACCAGACATATTAGGACCAGTCAGCATAATAATTTGTTGCTTGTTATTGTCTAAATAAACATCATTAGGAATATAATCTTCTCTATTTTCAAATTCTGATTCAATAACTGGATGGCGTCCACTTTTAATATCTATCTTATAGCTCTCGTCTATAATTGGCTTACAATAATTATTTAAAGTTGATATAGAGCTAAAGCATGTTAAACAATCGATTCTTGCTATTATACTAGCAGTATGTTGCACCGTTGGAATAGATGACAAAATTGATTCAACTAATTGATGAAAAATTTGAGATTCAAGTTGTTGAATTTTTTCTTTAGCAGTTATAATTTTCACCTCCAATTCTTTTAACTCTTCAGTAATATATCTTTCAGCACTAACTAAAGTTTGTTTTCGTATCCAGTTTTCTGGAACTTTATCCTTATGAGTATTTCTAACTTCTAAATAATATCCAAATACATTATTATAGGCAATCTTTAATGAAGAGATCCCTGTCTTTGCCATTTCTCTTTCTCTAATTTCTTCCAATATTTTTTCAGATGAAACAGTAAGATCTCTATATGAATCTAATTCTTGGCTTACTCCAGTTTTAATCACACCCCCCTTTAGTAAATTAACTGGAGGCTCTGGGTTTAAATTATCATCTAACAATTGAATTAATTCGAGATGATGATTGTAATTGTGAAATAAATCTAATATAACCTTTGAAGTTGTCTTTTTCGTTAAAAGATTTTTCAACTCATTACTAAAAACAAGTGAATTTTTAAACTTATCCAATTCTCTGGGTGATATACGAATAGTTGAAATTTTTGCCAACATTCTTTCTACATCACCGATATCCTTCAAAATAGATGTGGAGTCTATTAGTAGATTTTCTTTTTTATTAAAAAAATCTACAACATTAAGACGATGAGCAATAGCATCAACATTTTTTAAAGGAAACAGAAGCCAGCTTTTTATCATTCTAGACCCCATTGAAGTACAGGTGGAGTCCAGAACCTCTATTAGTCCCACTCCATTATCATTAGCTGGATAAAGAATTTCCAGATTTCTAATAGTGAACTTATCCATCCATACGTAGCGACTTTCATCTATTCTTTTCAAACCAACAATATGTGTCAGCTTATTATGTTGATTCTGATTTAAATAATGTAAAATACTACCTGCTGCAATTACCGCTGCATGCATATGCTCAAGACCAAATCCTTTAAGAGACTTAATGTCAAAATGATCTGTGATTTTATCAAAACAATACTTCTCTTCAAATATCCAGTCATCAATTGGATAATAATAAAAATCGCCATCTATTGTTTGTTCTATATTTTTCCGTTTAGATTTTGGATACAATATTTCACTAGGAGAAAAATTGTTAATTAATTTTTTAATATAATGTAATGACCCTTCTGCCACTAAAAATTCCCCTGTTGATATATCAAGAAATGACACCCCCACATTATCATGAAAAAAAATAGAAGCTAAAAAGTTATTTTTAGACTGGTCCAATACTTCATCATTTAACGCAACACCTGGAGTAATTAATTCCGTGACACCACGTTTAACAATATTTTTTGTTTTTTTAGGGTCTTCTAATTGTTCACAAATAGCAACACGCTTTCCCGCCTTTACTAATTTTGAAAGATGTGTGTTTAGTGAATGATGCGGAAAACCTGCTAATTCAACATTAGAGCTTCCATTAGCTCTTTTTGTAAGTATAATATTAAGTATCTTAGAAGTTTCAATCGCATCAGAACCAAAAGTTTCATAAAAATCACCAACCCTAAACAACAATAAAGAATCAGGATATTTTTTCTTTATTGAAGAATACTGGGTCATTAAAGGTGTTTCTTTTTTAACTATATGTTTATTCAAAATAAGTAGAGATTAAATATAAAAATGCTAAATACTTATAGTATCTTTTAAAGGTTATAAATTATTTCACAATAATCAATAATATATAAAAAAAAAAAATAAAATGGAAATCATTGTAGTATTAGATAATATAAGAAGTATGCATAATATAGGTTCTATTTTTAGAAGCTGTGATGCCATGGGGAATTGTTCAATTTTTTTATGTGGAATATGTGCTACACCACCATCGAAAGAAATTCATAAAACTGCATTAGGTTCAACTGAATCGGTACCCTGGAAATATTTTAAACACACTCAAGATGCAGTGATTGAATTAAAAAAAAATAATTATAAAATCATAACTATTGAGCAAACTAACGAGAGTATTACGTTAAATAAATTTAAAACAAAAGCAACAAAAATAGCATTAGTTTTTGGCAATGAAGTAAAAGGAGTTAATAAAAAAATTATTGATTTATCTGAAAAATGTATAGAAATTAATCAATATGGAATTAAGCAATCCATGAATGTCTCAGTAGCGGCAGGGATTGTGTTATGGGCTATTAGAAACAAATAAGCCTTAAACTAAATTGTCTAAGCCTTATCATTAACATTCTTATGAATTAGTTAGTTTAGTTATTCAATAATAAATTCCACCCTTCGATTAAGAGATTTAAAACCTTTTGTTTGTGTTAATCCATCCTGTGTAACCTTAAATGTGATTTTTTGATTTTCATTAGCCAACAGATTATTCTCACCTTGAGAATCTGCAATCATTCTATTAATATCCACACCAAAAGTATTAATCAAACACTCAATCACTGCATTTGCTCTTTTTAACCCAAGTTTATAATTTGTTTCAGTAGCACCTACTGAATCAGCAAATCCAATGACTCTTAATCTATAACCAGGATTAGCTTTCAAAACACTGGCTACAGTAGCCAATCTTTGATAATTAGAATATGTCACTTCTGAAGAAGAAGTATCAAAATAAACAGTAGGTAAAAAGGCTCCCTTTCCAACAATTTGTCGACCTTGAAAATTCACCGTGCATCCAACTGGTGAATTTGGCTCTTCATCTTTACTATTAGGAACACCATCCATATCATCATCTAATTCCTGACCATTTACATCAACAGAAACTCCTGGCGCAGTAAATGGATCTATATCCTTATAATCTGCAACCCCATCTGCATCTACATCTAATGCCTTCCCGGCGCCATCAACAGAGACTCCAGCAGGAGTATCATTTTCTTTATCAAATTTATCAGAAACTCCATCTCCATCTGTGTCAATACTTAATGTAGAAACTTCATCCTCAACTGCTTTAACCTTTGTAGATACAATATCCACCGGGTTTGCCCACTCTGCATGATTAGAATTCGTCTTGCCAAATGTATATGTTGCACCTAATGTAATTGTTTTAAATCCAATATCCCAACTATCATTATCAGCTAGAGGTTTGTTATCTAAACCTGGTCCCATAGGAAACATAGTAGAAAAATCAAACACTGCCTGAACTTTATCCGTAATTCGATATTTGATGCCAATTCCTGTAGGAATCACAACACCTTCTGACGAAAACATAGATTGACTATATAGTTCGTTTCCGCCTGGATCTTTACCAGTGTAAGCCAATAAACCAACTCCGCCTTTTAAATAAAAAGCTGCTTTTTCTAATTGAATAATATGATACAACAAATTAGCTGACCATGTACTAAAATTCACACTACCTAACTCCTCTTCTGAGGAATTAATTAGATTAGCTGAACCAAGCGTAAAATTGGTAGACAAAGCAACCTGACTTGTAATTTGTTTAGAAACACATAAGTCAAAAACTGGACTGAAACCATCTTGTTCAATAAGACCCATTTCAGACAACACGCCAAAGGATCCTCCTACATTAAAGGTGTTGTTAGTTTGCTGACCAAATAAAAGAGTTGAAATACATAACAATACGCCGAAAAATTTTTTCATTTTTTTACAATTTTTAATAAGATTTAATAATAAATAAATTTATATACATAAAAATAGTACTTATATCATATATAACAACTTAATTTTTTGATTTTTAGTGTGTATATATCGAAATTTTACTTTCATCGGGACACTCACTTAATAATTTAGAAATAGTTTTATTTGTAACAGGACACTGGAAGCTTGGTTCTATTTGATTAAATGGTACTAATACAAAATTACGATAATATAATTGTGGATGAGGTATTTTTAGAGTATCTAAATCATAAATTATATTATCATAAAACAATATATCTAAATCAATCTGCCTTGCTTGATATTGGTTTGTTTTGTTTTCTATTCTTCCCATTTTCTTTTCAATATTAATTAATTCTTTTAATAACAAAAGAGGAGTAAGTGATGTTTTCACTTTCAGAACACAATTAATATAATCATCATCTTTATAGCCCCAAGATTCTGTGTAATATAAAGAGGAAGTTTTAATAATATCAAAAGAAGAAGATAAGTGAGAAATCGCATTATGCATATTCAAAATCTTATCCCCAAGATTACTGCCAATTGATAGAAAACATATGTGTTTCATAAAATTATGATTACATTTATATTACATAAAGTTAAAACAAAAAAGTATGAAAAAAAGTAATGAAAAAAAGACAAAAGGATTTTTAAACCAAGTAGTAGCATCGGCAATTGGTTTTGTGTTGGGAGTCTTTATGTTCTTTGGATCGATATTTATATTTATCATAGTAATATCATTAATTGGATCCATGTTTGATTCAAGTGGAAAAATTGAGCCAAATACAATTGTGAAAATGAAATTTGACTATGCAATAACTGATAAACCTAATACTGACCCTTTTATGAATTTTGATCTACTTTCAGAATTTGAACCAAACAATAGTAAGACTCTATATACTTTATTATATTGGATTAAAGCAGCAGCAGAAAATGAAAATATAAGTGGTATCCTTCTAGATTTAAGAGGATTTCAGTCCCCTGGAATGGCCTCAATTAAAGAAATTCGAGATGCTTTGAAAGAATTTAAACAAAAAGGTAAATTTATTTATGCTTATTCTACATACTTTAATAAAACAAGTTACTATTTAGCATCTGTATCTGATTCAGTATTCATGTATCCAACAGGAATGCTTGAATTATCTGGATTAAGTTCAACAATCCCATTTTTCACAGAAACAATGAGTGAAATCGGAATAAAACCAGAAATTATTAGACATGGTAAATTTAAAGCTGCCGTTGAACCTTTCATGTTGACTGAAATGAGTGAAGAAAATCGTGAACAAACAGAAATGTTATTGAATGATGTTTGGACAAGTATGCTAGCTGACATTTCTCAAAGTAGAAAGATAACATTTGAAGAATTAAACAAAATAGCGGATGATTTAGTTTTATCTATGCTACCTGAAAAACCTGTTAAAAAAGGACTAATAGATAAATTAATATACCCTGATGAGTTAAATGATTTATTAGCAGAAAAAATAAATCAAGAAGATGATGTAGAATTCTGTTCACTGTTCGACTTAACAACCTCAAAACCTAAGTCAAAAAATAATATTGCGATTATTTATGCCGAAGGTGGTATAGATGGTGATCCTAATAATATTCATTCCGATTACACAAAAACCATAAAAAAAGTGTTTGAAAATGATGATATTGATGCTGTGGTTTTTAGAGTAAATTCACCTGGAGGATCTGCATTAATTTCTGATGAAATACTGACTCAAATGAAATTGTCAAAAAAGGACAAGCCAATAGTAGTTTCAATGGGTAATTATGCAGCATCCGGAGGATATTACATATCGTGTGCTGCTGACAAAATACTTGCATCAGAAAATACTATCACTGGATCAATAGGTGTATTTGGTTTATTTTTTACTGCAGAAGAACTATTAACAGAAAAAATGAAATTACATTATGATAATGTGAAAACAAATAAATTTGCTAATCTCGGTGAAATTCACCGTAGCTTGTCCGAAGAAGAAAAATCAATAATTCAAATATCAGTTAAAAACACATATAATGAATTTATTACTCACGTGAGTACAGCAAGAAATATGACAATTGAAGATGTAGACGCAATTGGACAGGGACGAGTTTGGACCGGATTACGAGCAGAAAAAATTGGACTTGTAGATTCAATTGGAGGTCTAAATGATGCTATACAAACGGCAGCTCAATTAGCTAATTTAGAAGACTTTAATGTTGTACAATATCCAAAATCAAAAACTGGATTAGAAAACATAATTGCTAATTTAGAAGTCATGAATCAAATAAAACAACAATCTATAGAGGATATATATCTAAATCAACTAAAAGAAAAATTTTTAAATATGCAGGGCATACAAGCAAGACTTCCTATAGAGTATAAATTAGATTAGAAAATATACAATGACAAATCAAGCTTGGTTAATTTACGTCATTTTATCAGGTATTTTTATTTCATGCCTAATTACATGCAACCTAATTTTTTTGAAATTCTTCAGTTTAGACATACCTTTTTTGAATCTCACCTTCACACAATCTGTAGGGTTGATTGCTTATCCTATTACATTTTTAATAACAGATATTATTTCTGAAATATATGGTCAAAAAAAAGCTAATTATTTAATCTTAGCAGGAATAATTTCTAGTATTATAGTATTAGGTCTAGTATATATAGCGAACACTTTACCAGCTGCAGAATTTTCAAAACCTGAATATCAAAAAGTAGATAATGAAACTTTTTCTTTGGTGTTTGGTCAGTTTGGGATTGCTATGGCTGCTTCTCTATTTACTTTTCTCGTATGTCAGTTAGTAGATATTCAAATATTTCATTTTTGGAAAAGAAAAACAAAAGGAAAGTACTTGTGGTTAAGAAATAACTTTTCAACTATTTTCTCGCAATTAATAGATACATTTTTGATCTTGTTTTTATTAATGATGCTATCTCCAGAAAAAGGACTAGAAAACTGGTCCGACATATGGGTGCTTTTTACTAACGGTTTTTTATTTAAAATTCTTATTGCCTTAATTGACACACCGATTATTTACATATGTGTATTTTATTTACGTAAAAAATTCAAACTGAAATTAGGAGAAGAGTTAAAATAAAAAATCTATTATATAACCCTCATGTCTTCTCACATTAAACACTCTATCATTATCTAATATCAAATACTGCCCCTTGATACCTAGTAATTTCCCCTCAACTACATGATCTTTTTGAAAAGACAATGAATTTTTATTAGGTATTTTCAAAGGATATGTGATCACAGGATATGTGATTTCTGTAACTTCATCATTATCTATAATATATTGATGTAAATCTGCAGGAACTGTTGATAAATATTTTTCTTTTTCTTTTTTTAAATCTAATGCCAATGGAACACCTGACAACATTTTTCTCCAGTTAGTTTTATCAGATAATATTTTTTTTAATTCAAGTTCTATTAGCCCTGACAATCTTCTATTTGGAACTTCAGCAAGCAAAATAGCTTGACTTGCTCCTTGATCCATCCACCTTGTCATTTTTTGTGTCTTTCTAGTAATACCCACCTTCAAACCACTTGAATTGGCTAAATAGATGTAGTGAGGATCAATTTGAAATTCTTGTTCCCAATCCAAATCTCTTTCTTCTATACCTAAGTCCGCTGTACATAACTCAGGCTTGAAAATACTTGGTGAAGCTTGTGGCGCATTCCAAAAACATTGATAACAGAAATTTTGTCTATAGAACTCTGATAATTGCTTCCCACAACAACATTGAACTTTACCTATCCACTTTAAACAAATAGTCTTATTTAAATAAGCATTTAATGGAATAAAATTATCTGACACAACAAAAGTATACTGAACAGGTCTATCGTAATCAATACGCATTTTAGTAATAATTCCCCTATTCATGAAACCAAATTTGATATTTATATATATTAGTTATTTTACAGTAAATTAGTATTAATGGATATAATAAATAATTTACTTAGTATAAAAATAAAAAATCGAATTAAATTAATTCAAAAAGCCATTCAAAATCCAATTGCATACCAAGAAAAAATACTTAAAAAAAATATAAAAAGTGCTGGTAACACAGTATTTGGCGAAGAACATAGGTTTAAAAAAATTACAAATTATAGAGATTATCAAAATTTGATTCCCATCAGCGATTATGAAGCTTTTAAAAAATATATATTTCATGCACAAAAAAACACAAAAAATATCCTGTGGCCAGGACGTGTAAATTGGTTTGCCAAATCTTCTGGAACAACGCAAGAGAAAAGTAAATTTATTCCTATTACACAAGAATCTTTAAAAATGTGTCATTTTAAAGCAGGCAAAGATATGTTGTCCATTTATTTAAATAATTATCCTAATTCCAAGATATTAAATGGCAAGAGCCTTATGATTGGAGGGAGCACAAGCATTAATAAAATAAAGTCATTTTATTCTGGAGATTTATCTGCAATTATTATAAGTAATTTACCTGCTTGGGTTCAAATAAAAAGAGCTCCATCAATAAAAACAGCTTTACTGAATGATTGGTCAAAAAAAATAAAACAAATTATTGAAGAAACTTACCAACAAAATATAACAAGTATTTCTGGAGTACCATCATGGACAATAATTATTCTGAATGAATTAATCAAAAAACATGGTATTCATTGCCTGACAGAATGTTGGCCAAATCTAGAATTATATATGCATGGTGGAATTAGTTTTAATAATTATCAAAATACGTTTAATAACTACTTCAAAAGAAAAAAAATAAATTATTTAGAACTCTATAATGCATCCGAAGGTTTTTTTGGAATACAAAATGAGCCTAACAAATCAGACTTACTACTCTTGATTAATCATGGCGTATTTTATGAATTTATTCCTATTGAGAGTGGATTAGAACAAGCTAAAAAAATTATTTCATTAAAAGATGTTCAATTAAATGTCGTATATGCTATGGTTATTTCTACAAATGGAGGCCTTTGGAGATATAAAATTGGTGATACTATTAGATTTACATCGACAACACCTTACAAAATCAAAATCCATGGAAGATTAAAAAGCTTTATTAATGCATTTGGAGAAGAATTACATGTAGACAATGCAAATCAAGCAATACATTATGCCTGTAAAAAAACTAATGCAATAGCGCATGAATATATTGCTGCACCTTTTTTCTATTCTGATAAAAGCGGTTGTCATGAATGGGTGATTGAATTCACACTACCACCAAATGATATCATCAAGTTCAATCATATATTAGACAAAAAATTAAAAGAATTAAATTCTGATTACGAAGCAAAAAGATTTAAAAGTATTCTATTAAAACAACCTAAAATACACATTGCTAGAAAAAACTTTTTTTATAATGTGCTAAAAACCCAAAACAAAATAGGTGGGCAAAATAAAATAAAACGATTATATAATGATAGAAAATTTATAGAAGAAGTAATAGAAAAATTATAGATTTTAGTATATTGATACTAATAAAAAACAGAAACTAAACATGCATATAGCAATAGCAGGGAATATAGGAGTAGGAAAAACAACATTATGTAAAATGTTATCAAAACATTACAAATGGTCCCCCTTGTATGAAGCAGTAGACAATAATCCATATCTTGATGATTTCTATACTGACATGCAAAGATGGTCATTTAATCTACAGGTTTTTTTTCTTAACAGTCGATTTAGACAAGTTCAAGATATCAAAGCGTCAAAAAAAACTATTATTCAAGATCGAACAATTTATGAAGATGCTTATATTTTTGCGCCAAATTTACAAGCAATGGGATTAATGACACAAAGAGATTATGAAAACTATCTTGAATTATTTAGATTAATGGAGTCTTTTGTGTCCCCTCCAGATTTATTAATCTACTTAAGATCGGATGTACCTTCACTTGTACACAGAATTCAAAACAGAGCAAGAGAATATGAAGAAGGCATTCGAATAGACTATTTGAAAAGACTAAATGAACGATATGAAGCATTTTTTTCAAATTATGAACACAATCATTTAGTTATACAAGCAAATGAAATAGACTTCCAAAACAAAAAAAATGACTTGGGAATAATAATCGAAAAAATTGATTCTAATCTAAGGGGAATATAATATTATAAACCAAACTATTTACAAATACAAAACTTCTTGGACTTTATTAATAATTTGATCTTCACTAGGTAAAAAGGCATCGACTAATGTAGGTGAATAAGCCATGGGCGTATCTGCTGAGCAAATTCGAACAATAGGTGCGTCTAAATAATCGAATGCATGTTTTTGAATAGCATAGGTGATTTCAGAAGAAATAGCACCTAAAGGCCAACTTTCTTCCACTATAATCAGTCGATTTGTTTTTTTAACTGATTGAATAATAAGTTCATAATCTATTGGTCTAAGACTACGTAAATCAATAACCTCAATAGATATTCCTGACTCAATCAAACGTGAATTAGCAGCCAAAACTCGTTTCAACATTTTCCCATATGAAACAATGGTAACTTGAGAGCCCTCTTGGATAATATTACCTAATCCAATTGGAATCAAATATTCTTCCATCGGAACAGACCCTTTATCACCATACATTTGTTCCGATTCCATAAATATAACAGGGTTATTATCTCTAATAGATGATTTTAATAATCCTTTTGCATCATATGGATTAGATGGCACTACTACTTTTAATCCAGGACAGTTAGCATACCAATTGTCAAAAGACTGTGAATGAGTGGCTCCTAATTGACCAGCAGACCCTGTTGGTCCACGAAAAACAATTGGAATATTAAATTGACCGCCGGACATTTGTTTCATTTTAGCTGCATTATTGATGATTTGGTCAATAGCAACTAAAGAGAAATTAAAAGTCATAAATTCAATGATTGGCCTCAGACCATTCATAGCAGCCCCAATCCCTATTCCTGAAAAACCACCTTCAGAAATAGGTGTGTCAATCACTCGTTTGGAGCCAAATTCATCTAACATACCTTTAGATGCCTTATAAGCTCCATTATATTCAGCAACTTCCTCACCCATTAAGAAAACGCTATTGTCTAATCGCATTTCTTCACTCATAGCCTCAGCTATAGCTTCTCTAAATTGAATCTCTCTCATTAAATATTTAAATTATTTTTGCAAATTTATTTATTTTTTTCATGCCAAAAGCATAAAAAGGAATATCTATCTAAAATAGTTTATTATTATTATCCTTTTTGATTAAATTAGTAAAAAATTAAAATCACAACTAGTATGAATATTTTGGTTTGCATAAGTAGTGTCCCTGATACAACCTCTCCAATTAATTTTACAGATAATAATCAAAGTTTTGACAAAAACGGCATCACTTTTATTATTAATCCTTATGATGAGTTTTGTTTAACTAAAGCTATTTTCATCAAAGAAAATAAATCTGCAACAATCACAGTTCTTAATGTTGGGAAGAACACAAATGATAGTGTATTAAGAAAAGCGCTTGCTATTGGAGCAGATAATGCTGTTCGTATCAATCAAGAAGCAGAAAATAGTAAAATTGTTGCAAAATGTATTGTCGAATATTGTCAAGATAAAAACTTTGACATAATATTTTGCGGGAGAGAATCTATTGATTATAATGGAGGAAAAGTACCTGGATTTATAGCAGAAAAACTAAACCTACCATTTATAAATGGATGTGTTGGAATGGACATTAAAAATGAAACAATGGAATTAAAACGTGAAATTGATAATGGCCATGAAATATGTGAAAGTGCGTTTCCTGCGGTAATTGCTGGACAAAAGGGATTGGTAGAAGAAAAAGATTTAAGAATCCCTTCTATGAGAGGGATTATGTCTGCACGAACCAAAAGTTTAGAGGTAATCGAGTCAACCATTAATATTGAAAATAATATAAAAGTAATACATTATGAAAAGCCTATACAAAGGTCAGAATGTAAAATGATTAATGAAGATAATGTTGAAGAGTTAGTTGATTTACTAAATAATGAAGCTAAAGTTATATAAAATATGTCTGTATTAGCAATAATTGAAAATTGGGAAGGAGAGTTTAAAAAAACCTCTTTTGAAGTATTACATTATGGGAAAAGAATTAGCAATGAGATTGGACAAGAACTCATTGCATTAACCTTTGGTGCTAATAATCCTGAAAGGCTAGAAGGCTATGGAGCTAGTAGGATTATCAATGTTTCAAATCTAAAATTTGAAACAACAACAAATAACAATCTTGCAAAGATATCAGCAGAATTAATAACCGAAAATGAAGCTAGCCATATTGTCATATCGAACACTATTACAGGAAAAACCATAGCTCCACTATTAACTAGTAATTTAAATTGCGGTTTAATTAGTAATGCGATTGAACATCCAAAAACTCATACTCCTTTAACTGTAAAATGTAAAGGGTTTTCTAGTAAAGCACATATTACATATGAATCGGAAAATCAACAAAATATAATTAGTATTGTCCCCAACTCAATTGGATTAATTGAAAAAAATGATGAAAAAAGCGAAGTGCTAAATATTAATCAAAAAAGTAATTTGACTAATGAAAAAATGAAAATTCTGCATAGAGAAAAATCAAATGAAAAAATATCTTTAGCTGATGCAGAAATAGTAATATCAGCTGGGCGAGGGTTAAAAGACCCTGAAAACTGGGGTATGATTGAAGAGTTAGCCGAATTATTAAATGCAGGAACAGCATGTTCTAAACCAGTATCAGATATGGGATGGAGACCTCATTCTGAGCATGTTGGTCAAACAGGTTTAGCAATTAATCCAGACTTATACATTGCAATAGGGATTTCTGGTGCAATTCAACACTTAGCGGGAGTTAATAGCTCAAAAAATATTGTTGTAATTAACACTGACCCTGAAGCTCCATTTTTTAAAGCCGCAAATTATGGAATTGTAGGCGACGCATTTGTAGTTGTTCCAAAATTAATTGCTGCTTTAAAAAATTTCAAAAATTAGAAAATGAATCTGATTAAATTGAATATAATCGGTTTATCATATAGTCAATTTAAATCTGGAGCATATGCACTTTTTTTAGAAGAAGATAATGGATTAAAAAAACTATCAATTGTGATAGGTGCCTGTGAAGCACAGGCAATTGCAATTGGATTAGATCAAACTATTAAATCACCAAGACCATTAACACATGATTTATTTGTAAGTATCGCAGAAAAAAATGACTTAATGATTGATAAAATCATTATTCATAAATTAGAAAAAGGCATCTTTTTCTCCTCTATTAAATTTATAAATAAAAATAATCAAGAAAGTTTCACAATTGATGCAAGAACTTCAGATGCAATTGCAATCGCAATTAAATTCAAAGCACCAATATATACCTATAAAAAAATTCTGGATGCTGCTAATAATGAATTTAAAGAAGAATCTGAAAAAATTGAAATCTCGACAGAGGAAAGTAAAGATATTTCAACAAAAGAAAGTAAAGAGGAATTAGAAAAAAAATTAACTATTGCAATACGAAATGAAGACTATGAATTAGCTGCAAAAATCAGAGATCAAATAAAAAAAATAAATGATTAATTTAGAAACAATTATAAGAGGTTTAATTGGAATAATAACACTATTGTCCGTATGTTATATATTTTCTACTAATAGAAAAAAAATAAACTGGTCAATTGTATTAAAAGGATTAATAATTCAAATTATTTTTGCAATATGCATTTTAAAAGTCCCATTTATTGGAAATATTTTTCAAGGAATTAGCAATATTTTTTTAGCTATATTGAATTTTACAAAAGATGGTTCAATTTTTTTATTTGGCGAAACATTGGTGAACAGTGCTTCATTTGGTGCTATATTTGCATTTCAAATTCTACCAACAATAGTCTTCTTTTCAGCATTAACTAGTGTTTTATTTTATTTAGGAGTACTTCAAAAAATCGTATATTTCTTTGCGATTATCATGAAAAAAACAATGAATCTCTCTGGCGCAGAAAGCTTAGCTGCATCTGGAAATATTTTCCTTGGACAAACTGAAGCACCATTATTGATTAAGCCATATATTGGTAAAATGACAAAATCCGAATTATTATGCCTAATGGGAGGCGGCATGGCAACAATTGCGGGTGGTGTTTTTATTGCATTCACCGTTATGTTAGGAGAAGAATTCGCACCTCATCTATTAGCTGCTTCAGTAATGTCAGCTCCTGCTGCAATTGTAGCATGTAAAATACTTATTCCTGAAACAGCAAAAATTAATGAAAAAATGATGATGTCAAAACAAAATTTAGGATCAAATGTTTTTGACTCAATAACCTTAGGAACTATCCAAGGAGTAAAATTAGCCGTGAATGTCGGTGCAATGATTTTAGTATTTGTAGCATTTATTGCACTAATGAATGAAATTCTCAATTTAATTGGAAATTATAGCGGAATAAATGAGTTAATTGCCAATAATAATAATATATACACAAGTTTATCTCTAGAAATGATTTTTGGGTATATTTTTGCTCCAATTGCATGGCTAATAGGGATTCCATTTCAAGACATATTATTAGCAGGACAATTATTAGGAGAAAAAACTGTAGCTAATGAATTTATTGCATATGAATCACTTGGAAAAATGATAAACAATGGAAAACTCACTCAAAAAACAACTATAATGGCGACCTATTTCTTATGTGGTTTTGCAAATTTCTTATCTATTGGAATTCAAATAGGAGGTATTGGCGCAATAGCACCTGAAAAAAGAACAGAGTTATCAAAATTAGGTATTAAAGCATTAATAGCTGGAACTGTCGCATCCCTATTAACTGCAGTAATTGTTGGTGTATTAATATGAAAGAATACTTGAAACTTATGGAACATGTGCTCAAAAATGGCACAAAAAAAACTGATAGAACAGGAACAGGAACAATAAGTGTTTTCGGCTATCAAAGTAGATATAATTTAGAAAAATATTTTCCTCTTGTTACAACGAAAAAAATACACTTGAAATCAGTAATCCATGAATTACTTTGGTTTTTAAAGGGGGAAACAAATATAAAATATCTAAAAGAACATAATGTAAAAATATGGGATGACTGGGCTGATGAACATGGAAATCTTGGACCAGTATATGGTTCACAATGGAGATCTTGGACAAATCAAAGTGGAGAAAAAATTGATCAAATAAAGAATCTAATAAAAGACATAAAAACAAATCCTAATTCTAGAAGACTTATAGTAAGTGCTTGGAATGTGGGAGAAATAAAAAATATGGCACTACCTCCTTGCCATTCTTTCTTTCAGTTTTATGTTCAAGACAATAAATTATCATGTCAACTTTATCAAAGAAGTGCTGATATTTTTTTAGGTGTGCCGTTTAATATTGCATCATATTCATTATTAATTATGATGATTGCACAAGTATGCAATTTAAAACCAGGAGAATTTATACACACTTTAGGAGATGCTCATTTATATTTAAATCACCTTGAGCAAGCTAAACTTCAATTATCTAGAACTCCAAAAAAAAGTCCTATTATGAAAATAAAATCAAGAAAAAATATTTTTAACTTTATATATAGTGATTTTGAATTATGTGAATATGACCCACATCCACATATAAAAGCTCCAATTGCAGTTTAAAATAAAAAAATTGAAAATAAAATTAATAGTTGCAGCATCTGAAAATAATGTCATTGGCTTCCAAAATGATTTACCATGGCACTTACCAGATGACATGAACTATTTTAAAGAAACAACTATCAATAGTGTAGTTATTATGGGTAGAAATAACTATCTATCTATTCCAAAAAAATACAGACCTCTAAAAGGTCGTGTAAATATTATTTTAACAAAAAACCCTGAATTTCATGCTCCAAATTGTCTGATTGCTAATAGTCTGGAAAAAGCGATTGAATTAGCAAAATTAAAAAAACCAGAAAATATTTTTATTATTGGTGGAGGTAAAGTATATCAATATGCTCTTGAACAAAATCTGGTAGACTTAATTTACTTAACACGAATTCATGCCAATATTGAAGGAGATACTTTTTTTCCAAAAATAAATTTAAAAAAATGGAAAAAAATAAATTCAAAATTTCACAAAAAAGACATAAAACATAAATTTAGCTTTACATTTTTAGTGTTTGAAAAATTAAACTAACCGGCTTTTTTCAAATGGTTCAAATCTAGGTGATTTATTTTTTTTCTCACATATTCACCATCTACAATAAATTCTTTTTCTCGCTGTTGAATACTTGGCATTTCATATAAAGCATCTAAAAATAATTGCTCACAAATCGACCGTAATCCTCTAGCGCCTAATTTAAAATCAAAAGCATAATCTACTATTAACTGACATGCTTTTGAATCAACTGTTAATTTTATACCATCCATGAAAAACAATTCTTGATATTGTTTAAGCACTGAGTTTTTCGGCTCCGTTAAAATTCTTAATAAAACATCTTTATCTAATGGACTTAAATAAGTTAACACAGGTAATCTACCCACCATCTCTGGAATTAAACCATATTTTGTAATATCTGTTGGCAAAAGATATTTTAAGTCCATTTTTGTTTTTTGCATATTTTTTTTACGACTAAATCCTAAAGAAAGCTTACCTATTCTACTATTAATTATATGCTGAATACCTGAAAATGCTCCGCCACATATAAATAGAATATTTTTCGTGTTTAATTGAATATATTTTTGATCTGGATGCTTTCTCCCTCCTTGAGGAGGAACATTAACAACTGTTCCCTCCATTAATTTCAATAACGCTTGCTGTACTCCCTCACCTGAAACATCTCTGGTGATTGAAGGATTATCTTCTTTTCTCGAAATTTTGTCAATTTCATCAATAAATACAATCCCTTTTTCTGCATAATCAACATTATAATCTGAAACTTGTAAAAGTCTAGTAAGCAAAGATTCAACATCCTCACCAACATAACCAGCCTGAGTCATAGAAGTAGCATCTACAATACAAAAAGGCACATTTAACATTTTAGCAATAACGCGAGCAAATAATGTTTTTCCTGTTCCTGTATCACCTACAATTAAAATATTTGATTTATCTATTTCGACTTCTGATTTTTTAGAATTATAAATCAGCCTTTTATAATGATTATATACAGCTACAGCTAAAATTTTCTTAGCATGGTTTTGACCAATAATATACTGGTCTAAATAATTAGTGATTTCTTTTGGCTTTAAAAGATTTAAATCCTGTTTTAATTTTGCATTAACGTTGTCTCGAGAACTTTCTTTCAGAATATTATGTGCCTGATTAATGCACACATCACAAATATGAGCTGTATTTCCAGCAACTAAAACATTGACATCTGCCTTTTGCTTATCACAAAAAGCACAAATCTGAATCTTGCTTTTATTCATTTTAGTCTTTATTTTTTAGAATCCGGTTTTAGTATTTCGTCAATCATACCATATTCTAATGCTTCTTTAGAATCCATCCAAAAATCTCTATCACCATCTCTACAGACTTCATCATAAGATTTATTAGAATGATTAGCAATAATTTCATACAATTCCTTTTTCAATTTGTCAATTTCTCTAGCTACAATTTGGATATCCGAGGCTTGACCTTGTGTGCCACCTAGAGGCTGATGTATCATCACTCGAGAATGTTGAAGAGCTGATCGTTTTCCTTTTTCACCAGCACATAGCAATACTGCTCCCATAGAAGCAGCCATCCCTGTACAAATAGTTGAAACATTTGAAGAAATAAACTGAATAGTATCATATATACCTAAACCTGCATACACCTGCCCTCCTGGACTATTTAAATAAATTTCAATATCTTCCTTTGGACCAGTAGACTCTAAAAACAACAATTGAGCTTGAATGATATTTGCAACTGTATCATTAATAGGAACACCTAAAAAAATAATTCTATCTTGCATGAGACGAGAAAAAACATCCATAGTAACTTGTCGTCTGTTTTCAGTTATTTCCTCTGTGATTGTTGGATTTATGTAATTGCCATATGCTGATGTATAGTTATGTAAAGTCATACTATTAACACCAAGATGTTTATTCGCATATTTTTTAAATTCTTTTGAGCTATTCATTTTATTTAAAATTAGTATTAAGCTTGTTTGTTAGCTAATTTAATAAATTCATTTAAAGTAGTACTCTTTTTATTAACTTTCATTTTGCTTTTAAAATAAGCTACCAACTCAATTAAGATTACTTCATTCATCATTTTTTCAGCCTCCTTCTCATTCTTTAAAATATTGGCAACAATCCCGTCAATTTCTTTATCACCTAGATTGACAGCACCATAATTTTTCATTTGTTGCAAAACATTTTTTTTAGCAAAATCTTTTAACTTATCATCAGTAACTTTTATATTATTTTCAGTACATATAGTGTTTTCAATCAATTGCCAAGACAAATATTTTAAATAGTTTTGATACTCTCTTTCAAATTCTTCTTCTGTAAATTCTTTTTTAATATTTGTTTTTAACCATTTTTTGAGAAATTTTTCTGGAAAATCAATTTTTATTTTATCAAGAAAAATTTGAGAACTATCATTAAAAAACTTTCTATCTGATTCAATTAAATATCTATCACTTAATTCAGTTTTAACAGCAGTATTAAATTCCTTGGAATTTTTAATAACTTTATCAGGATACACTTTTTTGAATAATTCTAAGTTGATTTTTGCAGGTGTTAGACGAGTTACATCTTTGATTGTGCAACTAAAATCAGAATTTATTTCATTGAGTTTGTCTTTTGAAATTTTTAACATTGAAAGTAAATCTGCTTCATTAACAAATGTCTTATGTAAGTCTACCACTATTGTATCTGATTTTTTCAGTTTAAAAAATTTATTTCTAATTTTTTTATCTTCAATTTTATCCACTAACATAGATGTTTCACTTACAATGCCATCAGCCTTTGGTTTATTATCAGATTCTAACTCTTGTAACACTACACTTAACATATCCCCTTGCTCAATCTTATCAAAAGATTGCACACTACCATATCTTTTTTGCAATGAGAATATATGGTCATCGATTTCTTTTTTCTCTGGTTTTATTACCCAATAATCTGATTTTAATTTTTCAGCAGAACTTAAGTTAATTTTTGGCTGTAAACCTATTTCAAATTCGAATTGATAGTCAATTTCATTTAGAAAATCAATTTTATTTTCAATGGGGATAGGATTGCCTAGAATTGACATTTTTTCATCCAATATATATTTCTGAATAGAATTAGACAATAGTTTATTAATTTCCTCAACTCTAATTGCTAATTCATATTTTTTTTTCACCAGACTCATTGGAACTTTACCTGCTCTAAATCCGGGTAAAGTCATTTTTTTCCGGTAATCTAAGAGCGCATTTTCTACAGCAGAAACATAGTCGCTTTCTTTTATATTAGCTGTTAACTTCAATATATTAACATCTACTTTTTTTTTACTGATATCCATAAAACGAAATTATAATTGAGCGCTAATATAATAAATTGAGTTCATGTTTTAATCAGTAAAAACTACTATCTTTGTATTATGAGAATAATTATTTTGTTTTTACTATCATTTCAAATACTTGCACAGGAAATAAACTGGACAAAAAATACACCATTAATAAGAAGTTATTCTTCGCCAAGAGCATCTGACCTAAACAATGATGGTGTCGATGATATTATTCTGGGAGGAGGAGTAGATGGATATCCAACACCATATGGAGTAATTGCAATTAATGGGAATGATGGGACTTCATTATGGCAAGAAGAAACACGAAATGAAATGTTTACAAGTCCTCAGTTTTTTGACTACACTAATGATGGAATAGATGATGTTATTATTGGTGGAAGGGATGCGGAATTAAGATTAATAAATGGGAATACGGGTGAAACAATTTGGGAGTTTTGGGATAATGAAACAATAAATCCTAATGATGAGGGTTGGTATAATTTTTATACATCTCAAATTATTGAAGACCAAAATGGAGATAATAATCCTGATATTTTAGTTGCAAATGGGGGTGATCATTCATTAGACTTTGCTGAATTAGATAGACCTCCTGGACACATTATGATTATTGATGGATTAACTGGAGCCGAATTAAAAACTGCGGTAGTACCAGACTCAAATGAAACATATATGTCGCCAATTATATGTGATTTAAATGGAGATTCTGATTATGTTATTTTATTTGGAACAGGTGGTGAAGGAGTGGCAGGTAATTTATGGGCTACAAGCTTAACAGATNTATTAAANGANGATATTNNNAATGCNACTCCAATTAATACCTAATTCNGAACTTGGACANATAGCTCCNCCTNCAATAGGTGATGTGAATGGAGATGAAGTTTTAGATATCATAACACAGGGGTTCGATGGAAAAGTGACTGCAATAGATGGCTCAAGTTTTAATATACTATGGCAATATGAACTAGAAAATACAGAGTCTTCAGCTTCACCAATATTGGGGAGGTTTTCTGATACAGATAATAACATGGATGTATTTGCCACTATTTATAGTGGTAGTATGTCTACATATGATGACTACTATCAAATACTATTAGACGGAGAAACAGGAAATGTTCTATGGTCAGATAGCCTGGGTATGATTAATTTTTGTAGTCCTATTGCATTTGACTCAAATGTAGATGGCAATGATGAAGTTTTAATTTCCGTAATTAATCACAATGGTGCTTATTTTGAAAATGACCTCATCCTAATTAACTTTTCTGAAAATACTCAACAAAGTATCATTGGCCCCATTGCTGGAGGAAATGTAGCTTCAACACCTCAAATAACTGACCTTGACAACAACGGACTACTAGATATTATTTGCTCTGTGCAAGCTGATAGTTTAGACCCATTTGGAGATGGGACATTTTATGAAAATGGCATTAATACCATTAGAATATCGACACCTTTCACATTACCAGAAAGTGAAGTGGCTTGGGGCAGCTATATGGGCACTCATTTTGATGGACATTATAATAATGGTTGTGATGGCGAATTGGGTTTATTTGCTTTTCCTAGCCAAGCATGTCCCGGTGAAAATAATGGAATGATTAACTTATATGTTTCAACTGGTACTGGACCGTATAGCTATCTATGGTCTAACGGAGAAACAACAGAAGACCTTGAAAATTTAGCTCCAGGATTATATTCTGTTACAGTGACTGATGCAAGTGGAGCATGTGATGTTATAAGTAGAGAAGTGAATGAATATGGTGTAATATCTTTTTCTCAAGCACCAACATGCCCTAATGGAAATAATGGGTTAGCGTATTTTAATTCTACAGGCTGTGATTGTAACACAAGCTTTTGTCAATTTATTTGGGAACTAGATGGAGATACCATTGCACAAGGAGATGGTAGTAGTGCAGAAGAAACATACAAATTCTTAACTAATATTAGTTCTGGAACATATACAGCAACTATTATTCATCCAGATGGATGTGAAATACAGGAAGAAATTATAGTGCCAGAAGGGGAATTAATAGATAATATATATATACAAAATGAATGTGTATATAATAATAATGGTTTCATTGACCTTACAGTTAACCAATCAGATAGTTTACTGCAAAACTATCTATGGAATACCGGGGACACTACTCAAGATATATTTAACCTATCAGCTGGAACTTACTCTGTAGTAATTAGTGATACTCTTTGTGTTGACACACTATATTTTGAAGTTGAAAATATTGATTTAGAAGAATTACAAGTAATCACTGGTTATGATGAAAATGGGCCAATTTTTGAAAATGCTGCAGAAACATATAATACTCAGCTTGAAATAATGAATATAAATAATAATGTAGAATGTGCTCATATTTTTAATCTCTGGATAGAAACTGATACTTCTAATTTTAGCTGGAGTGAAAATGGGGGTATACTTGGAGAATATGAATCAGGAGATTGCAATGGTGATTGGTGCATTAATATTATAGAATCCGAAGAATTTTCTGGTTGGAGTGAAATCAACCTAATTTTCAAAACCGAAGGAATATATGAATTTAACACATTTATAAATGAATGCCCAGATTATGGAAATTCTATTGAGATTACTGTTGTAGATAGTTGTGACTATTCAAATATCCGTGAAATCTTAAACCCACATATTTTTCTCGAATTACAAAACCAACTAATTATTCATTTCTATAAGCAAAATTTACATCACATTGAAATATTTGATATGGTTGGAAAAAAAATAATAGACCATCACAGTCAGTATCAAGAAAATAGGATTCCATTAGACAACTTTAACAGTGGGATATATACTATTCGCATCACAAATGAAAATCGTGTTTATACAGAAAAAATTCTGATTAATTAAGTGAAAGAAAAAGTGTTAATTACTGGCTTTAATGGGAATGTCGCAAAAACATTAGCAAATACATTAGATCATTCTATGTATGAAATTACTTTCCTAACTAGTCGTCAGAAGGATTGTTCAAAAAACATATTTTATTGGAATACTAATAAAAACTATATTGATCCAGAAGCATTAGAAAANACAGCACATATTATTCATCTTGCTGGCTTCAATATTACAAATAGTTGGACTTCAAAAAATAAACAGAAAATGTTCAACAGCAGAGTAGAAACAAGCAAATTACTATACATAGCATGTAAAAAAAATAATACTAAGCCATTATCATTTATTAGTGCATCTGCAATGGGCTATTATGGTTTTGAATCTAAAGGTATTAAAAAAGAAAATGATGAAGCTGGTAACGACTGGATGGCTCAATTATGTGTTGAATGGGAAAAAGCGGCTGATAATTTTAAGTTAATGGGAACGCGTGTTATAAAATTACGACTAAGTTTAATCATGGATAAAAATAGTGGAATCCTACAAAACACATGTTTAGGATTTAGGTTTAAAACTGGGCTTATTTTTGGAGATGGCTCTCAAAGTTTTCCTTGGATAGACATACAAGATGTTGCTAAATTTATTGAATTCACAATAGAAGAGAAAATAATAGAGGGAGTATTTAACCTGGCAGCGCCTGAGCAAATTTCTTATAAGAATTTTATAAAAACAGTTCAAAAAATTAAATTTAAAAACTCCATCTTACTCAAGATACCAAAAAGAGTAATTCAGTTTTTTCTACCTGAAAAAAAATCATTATTGCTGAATAACACTAGTTTGTCAACAAAAAAAATAGAAGATACAGGATTTGAATTCACATATCATACTCTTGAAGAATGTATAAAAGGAAGATTACTATAAGCTATATTAGCGTCTAAATCCTATTTTTCTTTTTTCAACTTTTTCTAAAGATTCCTGTATCGCATTATCTGTTTCTCCTGAAATTTTAATTTCTACTCCTAATTGTTTGGACATCATATCATGCCACTTTTTCTCTGCGTCTAAAAACTTGCCATCAGAGCGAGCAATATTCCTAATATCCATTAAAAAATATTCTCTTTTTTTCAAATCAAAACTTTCTTGAGTTTTTAAAAACTCTATCATTGATATCATTGTCTCAACTTGTTCTTTAATAGTTTTTATATTTTCCTGGCCCCAAGTTAAGGTTTCTTGTATAATAGTCCTTGTCTGTTTTTCGTCTGACCCTGTCCATCTAAACATGGCATTTCCAATCATTTTTTTTTCTTCCTCAGCTAAGACGCCATCTGTTGTATATGCAAAACTTTGAAAAATAAAAAATATACAATGAAGTGGAGATAAATTTGTTTGTTTTTCCATAGTAATATTATATATCTATAAAGATATATATTTAATATAAATACTGATTCATTATTTAGGGAACATTTAATCCCACTCACCATACATTGGATTAGGGAAAATAAATTTATTAATTCCAAATTCATATTTTTCATCATTTGGAAAATCACCTACTGCATCACCAAAATATGCAATGATTTTTTGTGAACCATATGTTTTCATTCTACCTGTAGCAGAAAAAACCTCTTCTCTTCTAATTACTTTAGAATCATTTTTATCTTGTTTTAATAGAAAAATATCTTCTTCTGCATAAATTCCTAACACCTTCATATTATTTTTTGTCGCAGATAATGTAGAGGCATCTCTATTACTTATATAGATAATTCTTGCATTTGGGTTTCTCTTGTACTTTTCAATAAATTCTTTTGCTCCAGGAACTAATGTAGATATTTCTTTTTTAACAAATCGATTCCAACTCTTAGTTTGATATTCCTCCCCTTTGATAAATAAATTAATTTGATATTCCGAATTATCAAGTACCGTTTCATCTAAATCCATTATAATAACTGGATTATTCATCACCATTAACTTATGTTTAATTGACAACCAAGCCGTTCGATATATTTGCTCACATAAAAGTACATACTCTGAAGAGTGCACTACCCACTTAACATCATTAGGGATTTTAGATTTATTTTCAATTAGAATATTATTTTGAGAAAAAAGAAAAAGAGGACAGAGTAGTAGTAGTAAAAAAAAATTATATTTTGTCATTTTCGTAATAGATTTAAATCAATAACACCAAAATAAAATATATTATATAAAAAAACCCACTTAAGTGGGTTTTTTATTAAAAGACATATGAAAATATATTTAATAGTTCATAATATCATTTATTTCTGCTATATCATTCATATAACTTAAAAGAATAAAAAAATCAATTGCACCAAATACTGTTAAAGCCCAATTCTTTTTCACTAATGCAATCGCAGTTCCAACACCAGCCATAATCACACCTATAACAGCCATATCGCCCATTATATCAAATGTTCCTACAAAAAAAGAAAAAATAATTAAAACAGCAGCAAATTTTTCTGCTCCACTAGCATTAGTCCAAAATTTATCCCAAAATTGTTGCTCTGTTTGATTTTGATTGTCTGTATTTTGATTTTGATTGTCTGTATTGTCCATAATTTTTTAATTTTAAAATTTTAACTAAATTATGAAAATA
>PAMG01000024.1 GCA_002707245.1 Flavobacteriales bacterium | reverse complement strand
TACAATTAGTCCAAAAACTGTTGTTAATAATGCTACCTTAATACCTCCAGCAACTAAGGATGGTTGCATGTCTCCAGCAGCTTCAATTTTATCAAAAGCTTGAATCATACCAATTACAGTTCCCATGAAACCAAGCATTGGTGCTAGCGCAATAAATAAGGAAATCCAAGTTGTTCCTCTTTCAAGGAGTCCCATTTGTACAGACCCATATGCAACAATCGATTTTTCTACTGCATCAATTCCTTTTTCAGATCTTTCTAATCCTTGATAAAAAATACTTGCAATAGGACCACTAGAATTTCTACATATTTCTTTTGCTTTTTCTACACCACCATTTTTTAGAGCAGCTTGGATTGATTGCAATAACTCTTCATTATTGGTTGCTCCAGCAGCATGTAAATAAAGAATACGTTCAATACATAATGCTAATCCTAGTATTAATGTTAATAATACAATTCCCATAAATCCAGCACCTCCCTCTATAAATTTAGTTTTTAAAATTTGGTGAAAATTTTTAGGCTTTTCAGAGTCTTTTTCTTCGCTCATGTCAGCAGTATCAAGTTCCTCTGTATCAGATGTATCTAGCATATTAGAAGAATTCTCTGTATTTATTGTGTCAGAGTTTTCTATGTTCATTGTGTCACTTGCATCTTCTATTTGCGCATAGCTAATTTGAAAGTTGATAAAGAAGAATGTTAGTAAAATTAAAAATCTAGCAGTCATGTTTTTAGTTTTAAAGTTATTTTTTAGTATTTGTTTTCTAGTCTACAACGGCGGAGAGAAAGGGATTCGAACCCCCGATATGTTGTCCATATACACGCTTTCCAAGCGTGCGCCTTAAGCCACTCGGCCACCTCTCCCTTTTCCAAACAAATACATAGTTCGACCCGAAATTACAAAAAAAAATAAAACTCAACATATAATCTAGCTAAGATTATTAACAGCATCACCAGTGAACACCTAGGTTGTAGGGTTTTTAAAAAAAATATCATCAATATTTTTATTTGTATATCGTGATAGTTGTTCAGCGGTTACATTTTTAATATGAGTAATTTTTTCNGCAATTATNGATAAAAATTTNGGCTCATTTCTTTTCCCTCTCATTGGGTGAGGTGCAAGATATGGAGCATCTGTTTCTAACACAATATGTTTTAAGTCAATTTTTTTAATAACATCTATTAAGCCAGAGTTTTTAAATGTCAATACTCCACCAATTCCTAAATAAAAACCCAAATCAATAATTTTTTTGGCTTCTTGATAACTACCTGAAAAACAATGAAAAATACCAGTTGTTTCTGGATTTTTTTCTTTTTTCAGTATTGAATAAATTTCATGAAAAGCATTTCGACAGTGTATAATGATGGGCAGTTTATGCTTGTTTGCTAAATGTATTTGCATTTTAAATGCTTCTTTTTGCTCTTTTATGAATTTTTTTTCCCAGTATAAATCTATCCCAACTTCTCCAATTGCAATAAAATTATTGTTTGTGATATTTGAATAAAGTAATTCTAAATCATTAAGGTAGTTTTTGTTTACACTACATGGATGTAAACCAATCATTGGAAATAATAAATCTGGATACTTATTGCAAGTAGATAATAGTTTTGGTAGTGTTTTGTTGTCAATATTTGGTAGCAAAAATCGATTTATTTTATGACTTACAGCTTCTTGAATAACAAAATTTAAATCACTATCAAATTGTTCTAAATAAAGATGGATGTGAGAATCAGTAAACATTAAAGATTAAAATTATGATTTTTTTATTTCCTTATTATCCTTTTTATGTTTTATTTTTAATTATGAAAAAAATACTAATTATAAGATTTAGTTCTATTGGAGACATCGTTTTAACTTCTCCAATAATTAGATGTATTAAGTTACAAACTGATGTAGAATTACATTTTTTAACAAAAAAAGAGTATTCTATTATTCTAGAATCGAATCCTTATATAGACAAATTAGTTTTTTTTAATACTTTAAAATTAACTTTAAAGGCATTGAGGCTTGAAGACTATGATATTATAATAGACTTACAAAATAATATGCGTTCTTTTTGGTTAAAGTTGAATTTAAGAGCGACGGCCCTTTCGGTATGCAAAGGAAATTGGGCAAAATTCTTCTATATTAATTTTGGCATTAATTATTTAAAAGACCATGTGGTCGACAGGTATTTTAAAACTGTGAAAAATATTAATGTTGTAAATGATTGTCAAGGTTTGGAATATTTTCTTGGATCAAATATTAATATAGATTTTGATGTTCAAAAAAGATTCATTGCGTGGTCTATTGGCGGCACCTATGAACAAAAAACTTTATCAAAAGAACAAATTATTGAAGTTTGTAATAATTTATCAATTCCTATTGTGTTATTAGGCGGTGATAATGAAAAAGCTATTGGTTCTCAAATTATTAAAGAGTCAATAAATAAATCTATTGTTAATTTTTGTGGACATCTCTCTTTAGATGAATCAGCTTATTTAATACAGAAAAGTTGTTTAGTATTAACTAATGACACAGGACTCATGCATATTGCAGCATGTTTTAAAAAAATAATAATATCTTTTTGGGGATGCACTAAACCACCATTAGGCTTTTCACCGTATATAACTGATGAACAATCAGTTCAAATAGTATTTCAACCATTAAGTCGCGCCTGTTCTAAGCATGGAAGCTCTTGTAGATTAACAGAGAAAGGTTGTGTGAAAAATATATCAGCAAATCAGATATTGGAAGTTTTACATAAGTCCATTTAGTTTGTAGATGTACGAATTATATAGGAGTTTTATTTTTTATTTGTGTTGAGTACCCACGCACTAGATAATTGTTTTTTGATATTTTCTAGTACTAAATGTGCTTCTTCTTCCGTGTAAAAACTATCTGCTGCAACTCGAATTAAACCATTTTCATTTTGTCCTATTATTTTNGCGTTGTTAAATCCACGATTATAAAGTTGCTTAGATAGTGCTTCCGCATTTTTTTGATCAGAAAAACTCCCCACAATTATATACACACTTTTTCTATGTGTATTAGTTTCATTAGATATTGTTACATTTTTTATATCAATAGTTTTGGGTTTTACATGTTCATTATTTTCTGTCGGTGTTCCTAATGTTTGAATAGCATCCATAAAACGATTACCAATATTTTTGATTGAAAGAGAATCTTTTGTGTTGCTTTGTTGTGGAATATTGTCTTCAGGAATACTGTTTGCAATCACATAAGGGTCAATATATGTTTCTTCTAATACTAGTATTGCTTCTTTCATTTTTCCTCTTTTTGTCAATACCATTACTTTTTCAGCCTGTGAAGTTATTTCATTATAGACGTTAGTGATTTTATAACAATCATCATATTCTGTTTCCGATACGTTCAAAAAACAGACTTGTCTTTGAATTCTATCTTTTTGGTCTCTCCAAATTTTAATTTGTACATCCCTGCCAAATCCTAATTTAAAACACTTTTTAGTCTCGATATGATAATTAGTTCCATTAATCTTATATAAGTCAAAATCAACTTGTGATACATATACATTATATATACCTGGAGTTTCTTTACCTAAGCTATCTTGTATAATTGGCACTTCACGTGGACTATAATTATTATTATTAATGGGACTTAGATTAAATGCTAACATATTATCTGTTGAGTTTTGTAGTAAAGAGAATATTGATATAGATAATAATAAAATTATAACTGCAGCTGCAGAAATAAATTTTTTCATTGAATTAGGTCTTCTCATTTCTCCTATTTGAAAACTTGCAAGACCGTATGAATGATTATTGAAATTAAATAATGTGTTAATTGTAAATTCAATATTTTTTGATGTATTTAGATTTAATTCACCGATGTTCTCAAATAATATAGTTTCCCCTTTTTTTAGTTTTAAATTAGCTTTTCGACTAAATTTCATTATTTGTAAGCAAGCTTCATCATAACTAAGATTTTCTGTGCTTGCTATATAGTTAGCTAGTAGACCATCATTATTTGATAAATTCTTATTAAATGAAATGCTTTTTGATGGTGGATGTATTTTATTTGTGATTTCATTAATATATGCAGGACGATGGTTTAGGATAAAACCACCTAATCCTGTGATAATGACACAGTCATGGTGTTTTAATAGTTCAAAAACGTGCTTTTGTATAGACAGCTTCATTTTATAATTCTAAGTACATTAAATATAAAAAATAAAATTCCCTTATTAATTGTTTTTCAATACTTTTTTTAAGTCATTTTTTGTATTGATTGATATTAGACTTTCATTAATTACAGCGCACTTGATATTGTAGTTGTGTTCCAACCACCTCAATTGCTCTAATGACTCGGTTAACTCTCGCTTTGTTACTGTTAGTTCTTTTAATTTTAACAATGTTTTTTTTGTATATGCATAAACACCAATATGTTTAAATAATTTTTGTTTTCCCTTCCAATTTGTATTTGTTCTTGCAAAATCAATAGCTTGTAAGTCTTTATTTATAATTGTTTTGACAATTGATGTATCTTTAATTTCAGATTTTTTCAATGGTGTAATTAGTGTACCTATTATATCTTCTTTGAATAAATTTATTAGTTTTTTTATGTGTTTCTTTTTTATGAATGGTTCATCACACTGAATATTTACAACAATATCATTGTCTGATATGCTGCCATTAGTTTTTTTGATTAATTCTACACATCTTTCCGTTCCATTACGATTTTTAGTTGAAGTTAAAATACATCTTGCACCAAAATCGGCACTAATAGTTTGTATTTTTTTTGCATCAGTTGTTATGTAAATTGAGTCAAATAAATTTGTGCCAACCACAGCTTCGTAAGTTAATTGAACTAATGGTTTGTTGTTGATTTGAATTAATGGCTTATTTGCTAATCTTGTAGATTGATATCTTGCAGGAATAACAGCAATAATTTTCATATTAGATTTTTGCACTTAGTTTCACTGTATAAGTTCTTGGAGGACCTAAATCAGCTGGTCTAGTTTGATATTCAGTATTTAATAGATTATCAATAATAAATGACAAGGAAAGTTTTTCATTAATATGGTATCCAATTCGCCAGTCTAATATTAAATCGCCGTCCAACATTCGTTCTCTAGATTCCAGAATTCCAAGATCTAAAACTGTACTTTCACCATCTGACCCACCTCCTGCATTAAATAATCCGCTTCCAAACACATAGTCCATATTTTTCATTAAACTATTATATCTTGTGCTTAATCCAGTCATAATATTTGCAAATTCAAGATTAATATCAAATTTTAAAATATTTTCATGTCGATATTTTAAAATATTACCTTCCGTATAATAGCTAGCATTGGTGTAATTCACATAAATGGGTGTGCCATCATAAGCAGCATATTCATAATAGGTGCTATCTGGAGTTAAACTTACGGGGTTTACTTTAGTATAGCTGGCTAATAGAGCAACATCTACAGGGCCAATTTTCCCTTCTCCCATTGCAGATACTTCAAATCCAGTAATTCGAGTTTCCCCTATATTTACACACTTAAACCCCATGCCAAGGAAATTGCTCATTGGATCATTCCAGTTAATTTCTCCCCATTGTCCAAAGGTAAACTCTATCATATCATCATAATGCATAATGAAGCCAGCAAAATCGAGCATACCTTTCCATTCACCTATTTTTAATAATTGTTTAATTCCAATTTCTCCACTCCATCCAGCTTCTGCATTTAAATCAGGATTTGCATATACATAGACAGGATGAAAGTCGGTTTTTACAAACATTTCCATAATTGTAGGATATCGATATCCTTGCCCAAAGGAACTTCTTAAATATGTTCCTTCTAATAGTTGGTAGTTGACTCCAGTACGTATAACAGGGATTATGTAATTGTCTTCTCCAAACATTAAGTGTTCCACTCTTGAGCCTAGTGATATGTTCCATCTTCGATATTTTATATCTAGCTGAGAATATGCACTATAATTAAATAATTGTTTAATATTTGATGGTCCACCCTCACCATAAATTGAATCATAATTTCCTTTTATATAATTGGATACTAATCCACTATTTGAAACAAATGTGACGTCTTTTACGTCAAATATTTTTTGAAATTGATATTCTTGATAAAATACATTTGAATAACCCTGCTCCTCTTCATACGGTTCATAATCATCTCTGAAAAATCTAGCTTTATATGAATGTTGAGTATTGTTATTGGGGTTAATATATTTAATAAAAGGATCAATATTAAACATTATTTGAGTAAATCGTACTGGCTCATCCCCCTCAGGCACGCCTACTGGCGTATATCCAATAGAATCGTGAGTAAAAATCAATGATTGATATTGATCTAGAGCCATAAAGTTAGCACGTAATCCATATGATAATCCGGGTAATGATTGTGAGTTATGTTCTACGCTAATATTAAAGCGTCCCCATTTTTCACTTACAGGTATTAATTGCCCAAAATTGGGCGCAAGTGAGTCTTGTGAACTATATCCGAAATCTCCAACACCATCATTAACGGGGTTAAAAACAACGCCACCTTTATAGCCATCGTTAGAATAAATATTTCCACCAATTACAATACCAGTATTATCTTTTTTTTCTGCATAACTAAAAGTCATTCCATGAAAACGCCTCGTATTGTCACCCCACCAATTTAACCCTTCTCTTTCAGGATTATCATATATCCCTGAAAACAAAGATATTTTACTTTCTGGATCTCCTTTAGGGTATGCAGTTCGAACATTAATAACACCGTTCATGGCTGATGAACCAAATAATACAGAGGATGCACCTTTAATAACTTCAATTTGTGATATGTTTTCCATTGGAATCATATTCCATTCCACTGTTCCACGATCACCACTTAATATAGGCATATCATCTACCATAACAAGCACTCTACTGCCAGTATTATAACTCCAGCCACTACCTCCTCGGATATTAGCTTGTCCATCAACCACTTGTACCCCAGGACTTTGATTCATTAAAACCTCTAGATCAGGTGGATTTTTATTTTCAATTAAAGTTGGCTTAATAACATCCATAGAAACTGTCACTTCTTCTAATTTTTGCTCAAATTTACCAGCAGAAATCACAACTAAATCCATTTCAGTTGATGCTGATGTTAAATAAATATCTTTCTTCAATATCATTCCACTTTCGATGGTGACTTCAAGTGTTTCAGATTGATAGCCAATATATTGAAAGCGAATAGTATATGTTCCAGCTTCTAATTCTAGGCTATATTGTCCATCAATATTAGTAGATGTACCTTGATTTTCTCCAAAAATAATATTGACACCAATTAATTCAGATTGATCTTGTTTGTCTGATACTTTTCCAGATAAAAATCCGTTCTGGGCGTAGCTCATAAAGATAAATAAGTAAGCCGTGATTAATAAAGAATATTTCATTTTAATCATGAATTAATTTTGGTAAAGATAATGATATTTTAAACTTTATGAATTTTGATGACTTTTTCAAAAATATAATTAGATTTGTTTTAGTTAAATTTAAAGCATACTTAAATTATTATACTATGTCATATTTAAATGATTTTTTAAATCACGTAAAAGATAAAAATCAAAATCAAATAGAATTTTTACAGGCAGTTGAAGAGTTTGCACACTCAGTCATTCCTTTTATAAGTAAAAATAAAAAATATAACAGCACTAATTTATTAGCTAAAATTATTGAGCCTGAAAGAGTTGTAATTTTTAGAGTACCTTGGCTTGACGATAAGGGTCAAGAACAAATTAACAGGGGATTTCGTGTTCAGTTTAATTCTGCTATTGGACCCTATAAAGGAGGGCTAAGATTTCATCCTTCGGTAAATCTATCTATTCTTAAGTTTTTAGGTTTTGAACAAATTTTTAAAAATGCCTTGACTGGATTACCTATGGGTGGTGGAAAAGGTGGCTCTGATTTTAACCCAAAGGGTAAATCTGATAATGAAGTTATGAAATTTTGTCAATCTTTTATGACCGAATTATCACGACATATAGGACCTAATACTGATGTCCCCGCAGGAGATATAGGTGTGGGAGCTAGAGAAATTGGATATATGTTTGGTCAATATAAAAGACTCAAAAATGAATTCACTGGAGTTTTTACTGGGAAATCTATTAATTGGGGCGGCTCATTGATTAGACCAGAAGCTACAGGATATGGACTTGTGTATTTTTTGAATGAAATGTTAACATCAAATCATATGTCGTTAGAAAATAAAAGAGTGGTAATTTCGGGGTCCGGTAATGTGGCTCAATATGCTTGTGAAAAGGTGATTGAGCTGGGAGGTATTGTTGTGTCTCTCTCAGATTCATCAGGTTATATATATGATCCTGCAGGTATTGATAAGAAAAAATTACAATATATATTTGAATTAAAGAATGTGAAAAGGGGCAGAATATCTGAGTATGCAAAAAAGTTCAATTGTAAGTTTTCAAAAGGTACACCATGGAGTATTAAATGTGATATTGCTCTTCCATGTGCTACTCAGAATGAATTAGAAGAAAAAGATGCAAAAATGCTTGTTAAGAATAAATGCTTTGCAGTTTCAGAGGGTGCTAATATGCCTTGTACAATTGAGGCAATAAATCACTTTCAAGCAAATAAAATTTTATTTGGTCCTGGAAAGGCGTCTAATGCAGGTGGTGTTTCGGTTTCAGGTCTCGAGATGTCTCAAAACTCTTTACGTTTGCATTGGTCAAGAAAAGAAGTAGATGATAAATTGAAAGATATCATGAAAAATATTCATCAAGCTTGCGTAGAATATGGCCAAGACAAAAATTATGTTGATTATGTGAAGGGAGCAAATATAGCAGGTTTTATAAAGGTTGCTGATGCAATGATGGATCAAGGAGTGGTTTAAGTATTGTAATCAATTCAACAAGAAAATCTTATGTTTGGAAAGTTTCAACAACAATTAGAAAAACAATTATTCGAAATAAAGGATTCGGGCTTATATAAGGATGAGCGAATTATTATTAATCCTCAAGGTGCTATTATTTCGGTGGAATCTGGTCAAGAAGTTTTAAATTTTTGTGCTAACAATTATTTGGGTTTATCTTCTCATCCAGATGTTATTCAGTCAGCAAAAGATACTTTAGATTCTCATGGTTTTGGAATGTCATCTGTTCGATTTATTTGTGGAACTCAGAATATTCATAAAAAATTAGAAGATAAATTATCCAAATTCTTAGGTACAGAAGACACTATATTATATGCTGCCGCATTTGATGCTAATGGTGGCGTGTTTGAACCTCTTTTTTCTGCAGAAGATGCAATTATTTCTGATGAATTGAATCATGCATCTATTATTGATGGAGTAAGATTATGTAAAGCAAAAAGATATAGATATAGGAACAATAATATGTCAAGTTTAGAAGAACAATTGCAGTTAGCGCAAGGAGAAAGAAATAGAATTATTGTAACAGACGGTGTGTTCTCTATGGATGGTTATATTGCTCAGTTAGATAAAATCTGTGATTTAGCTGATAAATATGATGCTCTTGTGATGGTTGATGATTGTCATGCTACTGGTTTTGTTGGGCAAACAGGACGTGGGACTTCGGAATATTGTGGTGTGATAAATAGGGTAGATATTATTACATCTACTTTAGGAAAGGCGTTGGGTGGTGCTATGGGGGGATTTACTTCTGGAAGAAAAGAGATTATTGACATGCTTCGTCAAAGATCTCGACCATATTTGTTTTCAAATTCATTGGCTCCATCTATTGTTGGAGCTTCAATTAAAGTACTAGATATATTATCTAGTAGTACGGATTTAAGAGATAAGCTCGAAAAAAACACCACATATTTTAGAAAAAACATGACTATTGCTGGTTTTGATATAAAAAATGGCGTACATCCGATTGTTCCTGTTATGCTATATGATGCAAAAATATCTCAAGAGATGTCAAACAGATTATTAGAGGAAGGTGTATATGTGATTGGCTTTTTCTATCCTGTAGTTCCGAAAAAATTAGCTCGTATAAGAGTACAAATATCAGCTTCACATACCATGGAACAACTAGATTTTGCCATAAATGCTTTTTCCAAAGTAGGTAGAGAGTTGAAAATTATTTAATCGACCTCTAATAAAAAAAATACTACTTTATTGATTCTAACTGAAAAAATGTTACATTTGCAAACCATTTTCGATTATTATGTTTTTTGAAGATGCACAAATTATACAATAAAATGACAAAATATAAAGACAGATATATTACAAACTCATCAACACCAAAAGAAATACAGAAAGAATGGTTGTTGGTAGATGCTGATGGTGCTTTTTTGGGCAGAATGGCTTCAAAAATTGCAAAAATTATAAGAGGTAAGCACAAAACAAATTTCACACCACACATGGATTGTGGTGATAATGTTGTAGTTATTAATGCGGAAAAAGTAAAATTATCAGGTAATAAATGGGATCAAAAAGAGTACGCTCGTCACACAGGTTACCCTGGTGGTCGTAAAATAACACTTGCAAAAGATTTACTAGAAAAACATCCTACTAGATTAATTGAAAAAGCCGTAAGAGGTATGTTACCTAAAAATAAATTAGGACGTGCAATTAATAAAAACTTATATGTTTATACTGGTGAAAATCATAATCAAGAGGCTCAGAATCCTAGGCTCATTAATTTAAATGATATTAAATAAATTATGGATACAATTCATGCAATAGGAAGAAGAAAGCACTCAGTTGCTAGAGTATATGTTAAATCAGGAAAAGGGAATATTACAATTAATAATAAAGATTATAAGGATTATTTTCCCACTCCACTTTTACAATACAAATTAGAACAATCTCAAAACACCATTTCATCATCTAAGAACTTTGATATTAAAGTCAATGTTTTTGGTGGTGGACTAACTGGACAAGCAGAAGCTATTCGTTTGGGTGTGGCGAGAGCATTAATTAAATTAGATTCAGAAAATAAGAGTGTATTAAGAAAAGAAGGATTGGTTACTCGTGACCCTAGAATGGTTGAAAGAAAAAAACCTGGACAAAGAAAAGCAAGAAAAAAGACACAATTCTCAAAACGATAATAATAATTATGGCATTAGATATAAAAACATTATTGAATGCGGGTGTTCATTTTGGACATTTAACTAGAAAAAGACACCCCAATATGGCACCATATATTTTTATGGAAAAAAATGGTACACATATATTAGACCTTAATCAAACAGTGGATAAACTGAATGAAAGTTTAGCAGCTTTAGCTAAAATTGCTAAAACTGGAAGGCGAATTCTTTTTGTTGCGACTAAAAAGCAAGCAAAAGATATTTTAATTAAACATATAAAACCTTTGAAGATGCCATATATTACAGAAAGATGGCCTGGTGGTATGTTAACTAATTTTGTGACTATCAGAAAAGCTGTTAAAAAAATGACAGCTATTGATAAGATGAAAGAAGATGGAACGATTGCTACATTATCTAAAAAAGAAAGATTGCAATTAGATAGAAAGCGTCAAAAGTTAGAGAAAGATTTAGGCAGTATTTCTGATATGAATAGACTACCGGGCGCTATTTTCATTGTTGATATTGTAAAAGAAAAAATAGCTGTTTTAGAGGCTAAAAAATTAGGTATACCAACGTTTGCTATGGTAGACACGAATTCAGACCCTAATTCAGTTGATTTTCCAATACCATCTAATGATGATGCTTCTAAAAGTATTGATACAATATTATCATGCGTGGCAGAAACTATTCAAGTTGCTTTAACAGAAAGAGAAGCCGAAAAAAAAGATAGAGATATAAAAAAAACAGATAAGAAAAAATAACAACTTAAATTAACAAGATGACACAAATTTCAGCTTCGCAAGTAAATATGTTAAGAAAGCAAACTGGCGCTGGTATGATGGATTGTAAAAAAGCTTTAGTCGAGACAGGTGGTGATTTTGATCAAGCAATAGATGTGCTAAGAAAAAAAGGGCAAAAAGTAGCAGCAAAAAGAGCCGATAGAGAAACCACCGAGGGAGTTGTTTTAGGACTTGTAGCAGAGGGAAAGGACTGTGGAGCAATTTTATCATTAAATTGTGAAACAGATTTTGTAGCTAAGAACGAAAGCTTTATAGCATTAGCAAAATCTTTTTTAACTATAGCATTATCAAATAAATCAAAAGATGTTGAATCGATAAAAGCCTTATCATTTGATGCTAATATGTCTATTGAGGAAAAACTAGTTGAACAAACTGGTGTTATAGGAGAAAAACTGGCATTAAGTAATTATCATATTATTTCNGCAGATTTTGTATCTACTTATATCCATCCTGGCAATAAGTTAGTCTCTTTAGTAGGATTTCATAATATGTCTGACGGTTCAACAGAAAATGAGGTTGGTAAAAATATTGCAATGCAAATTGCTGCAATGAATCCAGTTTCATTAACAGAATCTGATGTTCCTCAGGAGGTCATTAATAAGGAAATAGAAATTGGAAAGGATTTAGCAAGGCAAGAAGGAAAGCCTGAGGAGATGTTAGAAAAGATATCGATGGGAAGATTAAAAAAGTTTTTCAAAGAAAACACATTAACTAATCAAACTTTTATTAAGGATTCAAAAAAAACAGTTATGCAGTATTTAAAAGAATGTAATGATGACTGGAAAATTGTAGAATTTAAGAGAGTTAACTTAGGATAATATAAAAAGAAGAAGAGATTTCTTCTTTTTTTTTGCACATAAGTATATGATTTATAGACGAGTTTTATTAAAGTTAAGTGGAGAGTCTTTAGCTGGCAAAAGAGATTTTGGCATCTCTAATGATAAACTATTAGAATATGCTCAGGAAATAAAATCTATAGTTGATCAAAGAGTAGAGGTAGCTTTAGTAGTTGGTGGAGGAAATATTTTTAGAGGGATAGATGCTGTAAAAGATGTTGTAGATAGGGTGCAAGGGGATCATATGGGTATGTTGGCGACAGTTATTAATGGTTTAGCATTGCAGTCAGCATTAGAAAAGTTAAATATTCAAACAAGATTAATGTCTGCGGTTAAAATAGATGAAATAGCCGAACCCTTTATTAGAAGAAGAGCTGTTCGTCATTTAGAAAAAGGGCGCGTAGTTATTTTTGTTGCAGGAACTGGGAGCCCATATTTTACTACGGATACTGCAGCTGTATTGAGAGCTGTTGAAATTAAAGCAGATGTTATAATTAAAGGAACTAGGGTAGATGGAGTATTTTCTGCTGATCCAGAAAAAAATAAGGATGCAAAAAAATTTGACGAAATTTCTTTCGACGAAATATATAAACAGAAATTATCAGTCATGGACATGACGGCTTTTACGTTGTGTAAAGAAAATAATTTACCGATTAATATATTTAATGTGAATAAGACAGGAAATTTACTTAAATTAATTCAAGGTGATAATATTGGCACAAAAGTGCATATGTAAAAAAATAGAATATAATATGGAAGAACAAGTAAACTTTATAATTGATTTTGTTACAGATAAAATGAATGAATCTATTTCTCATTTGCAAGGAGAGTTATCTAAAATAAGAGCGGGAAGAGCTAATGTTTCTGTGTTGGACGGTGTAATGGTAGATTATTATGGTACACCGACTCCTATTAATAATATGGCTAGTATGAGTACGCCGGATGCAAGAACTATTTTAATTCAACCTTGGGAAAAGCCAGTTTTGTCAGATATTGTTAATGCGATTAATTCTTCAAATTTAGGTTTTAATGCACAAGATACGGGAGATAAAATTATTATTAATATACCTGTTTTAACTGAAGAAAGAAGAAAGGATTTGGTTAAAAGAGTTAAGGTAGAAGTGGAAAACTGTAAAGTAAGTATTCGTAATGCAAGACGAGAAGCGAATGAGGAGTTAAAAAAAATAAATAAAGAAGGCTTGTCAGATGATGCTTTGAAAATAGCGGAAGATAAAGTTCAGATAATTACAAATAATTATATTAATAAAATTGATTCTATCTTTAATATTAAGGAAAAAGATATTTTAACAGTTTAGTCGTCATAATCAATATGAAAGGTATTCTTTTAGCAGGTGGTTCAGGAACACGATTGTATCCAATTACGATTCCAATTAGTAAACAAATAATACCTGTTTATGACAAGCCTATGATTTATTATCCACTTTCAACATTACTTGCATCAGGCATTCAGGATATTTTAGTTATTACTACACCACAAGATTTAAAGTTATTTCAACTATTATTGCGTGATGGTTCACAGTGGGGGTGTAATATTTTATATAAAACTCAGTTAGAGCCTAAGGGTATAGCTGAAGCATTTATTATAGCCGAAGATTTTATTGGAGATGATAATGTTTCATTGATTCTCGGCGATAATATTTTTTATTTCCCGTCTTTGAGAAATACTATTTCACAATCGTTTAATTCAACAGGAGCCTCAATATTTGCATATCATGTATCTAATCCATCTCGTTATGGAGTCGTAGAATTTACAGACAATAATGAGATACTTTCAATAGAAGAAAAACCAAAAAAACCAAAATCAAATTATGCAATACCTGGATTTTATTTTTTTGATAATAATGTTNTTAATTATGCTAAAAATCTTACTCCAAGTTCACGTGGAGAATTAGAAATTACCGATATCATAACAAAGTATTATAATGCCAATAAGTTAAATGTTATGAAGATGGATAAAGGTACCGCTTGGCTAGATACAGGAACTACTAATTCTCTTATGGAGGCGAGCCAATTTGTACATGTATTAGAAAAAAGACAGGGTCTGAAAGTGGGGTGTGTTGAAGAACAGGCTTATATAATGAATTATATTAACAAGGAACAATTGAGAGAATTAGCAAGTCAATTTAATAATGGTTATGGGAGATATCTTAATTCTTTATTAGATGATTGATTCTTCAAGATATTTTAGAGAGCTTCTTCCTCTGATAGATGAGTTGACGGCTGATTTAAAAATAAAAAAAGAGCCAAATACACTATATGATCCAATTAATTATTTGTTTTTACAAAAAGGAAAACGAATAAGAGCCATATTAGTTCTGCTATCAAATCAGCTTTTTCATGATAATATAATCGGTCTTAAAGAAATAGTTCTTGGAATAGAATCATTACATAATTTCACATTAATCCATGATGATGTAATGGATAATGCAGTTTTAAGAAGAGGTGCTACAACTATTAATAAAAAATGGTCTACTAATCAAGCAATTTTATCCGGTGATGTTTTAATGATTCATGCATATAAACACCTCTTGTTATCTAAAGAAATAAATAGACTTTTTTTACAAAAATTTACTGACACAGCAATTGAAATTTGTGAAGGGCAGCAATTAGATTTAGATATGCAAAGTAACAATAGTCTTGTTTTAGATGATTATTATAGAATAATTGATGGAAAAACAGGGTCACTTATAAAACTTGCGCTTACTGCACCATGTTATTTAACAGATCCAGCATTAAAGCATTTAAACACGATGAATAGTATTGGCTTATATGTTGGGCAGCTTTTTCAAGTACAAGATGACTATTTAGATTTATATGGTGAAGAGGATAAGGTGGGCAAGTTAAAAGGAGGTGATGTTTTTGAAAACAAAAAAACTTTTTTATACGCGGTGGCTTTGAGTTCGGCGAGTCCTATGCAAAAGAAAAAATTAATAAGTATCTACCATTCTAATAATTCCAATAAATTAGAAGAGGTCCTTAGTTTATATAATCAATTAAGTGTGAAAGAAATTGTTCAGAAAGAAATTGATAAATTAAGTTTCAAGATATTTAAATTAATTAATAGTCTCGATGTTAAAGAAAGCAAAAAAGAATTATTTGTCGAATTTATAAAGCTGTTATTAATTAGAAAAAGTTAATTTATAGTTGCAAAAATTGTCTATAGTATTCTTGAAAATCTTGTTGTATAACGTTGCTGTTTGGGTGATTATTTGTAATAGCAATTTCTACCAATTGATTATAGAATTGTAGGTTTTTTAAGATTTCCATTGATACTCCTCCAATTTTTTCTATTGGAAAACTGAAGTAATATTCTAGCTCAGATCCATAAATATTATATAAGTCGTCAATTAGTTTTTGAGCTTTTTCTTTCCCAGGATTATCTAGTTGATAATAGCTTTCAATTATAGGGTGAATAAAATAATTTAAAGGAACTTTTTCACCCGGCATCAGTATCATTGCATAATCAAGTACTTTTTGCGCAGAATCTCGTTTATTTTCAAGAATTAATTGTTGCGCTAAACGACTAAAATTATTTCTAAAATTCATAGTCATTCGAATATTGGTTTCATCTAAATAGATATTCCCATTTAAATTTCCCCATTGATAATCCTCCATTAGCATATGGTACAAAACATCAGTGTTTATAGAACCTATGTCACCATTATTATTGCGCCCTCGTGCTGTGGGCATTAATTTATACACCATGCCATCTAATTGAAAGTATTTGTCTAGATATAAAAATGATCTTGATGAGGACCCTATGGTTATTGCAAAGTATATAGGGCGTTCCCAATCATTAGTGTCGATTAAGTCTAGAATCATTAAGTCCTTTTTTTCTAATTGAGTGGTATTTAGGTCAATGTCTAAATAATCTAAAAGCATATCTTTATTTTCTAACTCGATATTATCCTTGTTGACTGGAATGCGAATTTTCTTAGTGTAAAAGAAATCATAATCTTTTCCAATATTTATTTTTGTTTCCGGTCGATCACTTTTAATCCATTTATTAAAATCTTTTAATTGTAATCTAGTGTCACTTGCGCCTTTATCTATAAAAATAGCTACATCTCTTGTACCCTGTTTATATTTTTCTCTTTCTAAGCTAAATGGAACGGCAGCACCATCATATGCGTCTCGTTTCATCTGGTCAATATACCAGTCTGTATTTAGCAAGCTTAGGTTTACAATCCTTACATCTGTTCTAAAACCTTCTACTTCTTGCACATACCATAGTGGAAAAGTATCGTTGTCCCCCATGGTAAAAAGTATTGCGTTTGGTTCACAGGACTTCAGATAATTTTTAGCAAATTCTCGTGCTGTGTATCTTGCAGATCTGTCGTGGTCATCCCATCCTTCTGAAGCCATTAAAAAGGGAACAAACAGCGTTAATGAGCATATTGCTAGAGTAGGTTTTTTAGCTGAAATATTTAAATTTTTAAATACGTTGTGACCTAATTCATATAACCCAAGTACTCCTATTCCAATCCATATGGCAAATGCATAAAAAGAACCTACATAAGCATAATCTCTTTCTCTAGGTTGATATGGGGTTTGATTTAGCTCAATAACAATAGCTAGACCAGTAAAAAAGAATAATAAAAAAATAGACCAAGTATCTTTAGGGTTTTTTTGCAAATGAAAAAACAAACCTATTAAACCGAGTATTAAAGGTAGAAAGTAATATGTGTTTTTCCCTTTATTTTTTTTCAAGTGTTCAGGCAGGTTTTTTTGTGGTCCGAGTCTTTGTTCATCAATAAAAGTAAATCCACTCATCCAATTTCCATTATTTAATTCCCCGTGACCCTGCTGGTCATTTTGTTTTCCTGCAAAATTCCACATGAAGTATCGAAAGTACATGTGGTTGATTTGAAAAGAAAAGAAGAATTTTAAATTTTCTATGAAAGATGGTTTTCTTTTTAAATTTTTTAAATCTACCCAATCTTGATAGGCTTCTATATGTCTTTGATCTCTGCTCCACATTCTTGGAAACAATCCAGTTCCATCAGAATCATATATTGGAATAGAACTTTTTCTGTCATCTGATATTATATATTTTTTTTTCTTTTTGTCTTTTATGTAGACAGGATTTCCATCTGCATAATCTTTAACTTCGGTATTGAAATACTGTCCATGTAGTAATGGTGAGAATCCATATTGTTCTCTGTTAAGGTATGATAGTAAGCTTACGGCATCTTCAGGGCTATTTTCGTCGATAGGGGTGTTTGCATTTGATCGAATAATTAATGTAAAGAACGACATGTACCCAATTAATAAAAACGTGAAAGCTAAAACAACTGTGTTAATATGTGGTTTTTCGTGTTTTTTAGAAAGCACTAATGCGGAGATTATAATGCTAATTGTTATTGTAAAAAATAAAATGGTTCCAGAATTAAAAGGCAGAGATAGTTCATTAACAAAAAAAATTTCAAATTTTCCTGCTAGATTTACAAATTGAGGTATAATGATGTTGTAAATAAAGCCTAATAATAGTACGGCAAAAATATTTGCTATTATAAAGCCATTGAAGGAGAATGAAAATTTTTTAAAATAATATATTAGTACTATTGCTGGAATAACTAATAAGCTTAACATATGCACTCCAATTGAGAGTCCAATTAAAAATGCGATAAAAATCAACCACCTATTAGCTTTTGGATTAGTGTTTGTTTCCGCTTCCCACTTTATTATTGCCCAAAATACAAGTGCAGTAAAAAAAGAAGACATTGCATACACCTCACCCTCTACGGCAGAAAACCAAAATGAATCAGAAAAGGCATATGCCAAACTACCAATTATAGCAGCTAGTATAGAGAGTCCAGTTTCTTTTGCATTTTCTGAAACAAGTTTGTCAGCAATTCTTTTAGTTGTCCAGAATAATAAGAATATAGTTCCTGCGCTAAATAATGCGGACATAAAATTAATCATTAAAGCAACTTTTTCAACATCCCCTCCTGCTAATTGAGAAAAAAGGTTAGCTATTAATAAAAATAAAGGGGCTCCTGGTGGATGCCCAACTTGTAGCTTATAAGCAGTTGCAATGTATTCGCCGCAATCCCACCAGCTATTTGTGGGTTCCATTGTTAAAGTATATGTTAAAAGAGCAATAAAAAAAACTATGAAACCACTTATTTTAGCAATTCTATCAATTTTTTTATTTTGTTTATTCACGAGCTCTTTATTCATTTTTTTAGATTTTTTGCTAAAATACACATTAAAATTAATTATATACTTAAGTATTTTATCACATTTCCACACTATACTTTCATTGATTTTTCTTTGTATGTTTTGCGGGAATATTTAATTTTGCCATTTTGTCCGATGGTGTAACTGGCAACACGTCTGGTTTTGGTCCAGAAGAGTCTAGGTTCGAGCCCTAGTCGGACAACAGATTTATATCTCAATTTGTTTTTGGGCTATTATTAGAT
>PAMG01000023.1 GCA_002707245.1 Flavobacteriales bacterium | reverse complement strand
TGTGATGGAGTGTGTGGTCCTTGTAACGATGACACATCTTGTTTAGATGAGTGTGGGGTGCCTAATGGTGATAATAGCTCATGCTCTGGCTGCACAGACCCAACTGCATGTAATTATGATGAAACAGCCACCCTAGATGATGGCACTTGTATCAATTGTGCAAGTATTGAATTATTAGACGGAAATTATGTGGAATTAGATAATATTAATTTTAGCAACTCTGATGGTGTGACCATTTCACTATGGGTACATGACACTGATTTTTCAAATAATCCAGAATCTTTTGCTACATATGTTGATATTGGGTCAACAGACTCATATAGATATGTCATTAGAAACAGATCTGGAAAGATAGAAGCCTTCTTTGAGGGAGATGGTATTCCAAACACATTTAATGGAAATACTGTCGATTGGTCTTATCCGTATTCATCTGTTTCAGGCGAATTATCAAATTCAAATTGGGGATCCAATACAGATGGATGGCATAATATTACAGCAGTCTATTGTGCAACTGGTATTAGATTATATATAGATGGTGAAATAGCAGGACAAAGTGTAACATATGTTTATTTTGACGAATTCCTTTTAACTGAGGAAAGTGATAAGAGAGTAGGGCTGAACCAATCTGGAGAAGAGCCTGCAGATGCTACAATAGATGAATTAAGAATATGGAACCGATCACTTAGTGAGCAAGAAGTTGAAATAAGAGCAGGTGTAAATAGTCAAACTAATTTAAATATCTCAGAAGAAATCAATCTTATAGGTTATTGGAAATTTGATTGTTCATATTTAAATCAAGTAAGCATGTTGAGTGCTACAGCAGAAAATGTAACTTTTGCTAATCAATACTGTGATTATCTTAACTGTGGAACTTCTGAATACCTATATGATTGCCCTGAAGATTTATCTGGTAGTGCAGATTGTAATTCTTGTGACCCACCAGAGGGGTGTATGGATGAGTTAGCATGCAATTACGATCCACTTGCTATTATTAATATTCAAGCAAATTGTTTTTACATAGAGGATTATTGTCCATTTATAGAATACCCAGAATATTATGATTGTGAATGCAAATGTATTAACGATATAGATGAAGATGGAGTATGTGATGAATTAGATTGCTCACCGGAAGTTTATAACCCAGATCAAGACTGCACTAATCTGCAGGACAACACAATGTCTAATAATAAATTAATCAAAACTATAGATGTATTAGGAAGAGAAATAAATGAAAACAAAAAAGGAGTCATTATATTAAAACTATATAATGACGGGAGTATTAATCAAGAATATAAAGCACACTAACTGGTAAATATTCACAATAGTTTCAATGGAATTTGTTTGGAATCATAAAATAAAGTTATTTGGAGTAATCATTTTATTATTTACAATTTCAATTTTATCAATTGTAAACACCCAAATTTTTTTCGATACAGAGAGAATTATTAATGACATTTCAAATGAAGAAGACATATCTAAATTAATAGATGATGAAAATCTGATTTTTTTAGGCATCAGTACCAATAAAACACCAAACTACCTAGAATTCAAAAAAATAAAAGAAATTCATAATATTATTAAGGAACAAAATAGCGTAAAACAAGTAACAAGTATAATTAACGAGCGTAAAATTATTCCCTCAGGACTACTACCTATTCCAATTAAATTACTAGACTTAACTAATGAAAAGACATTTTACAAATCAATAAACAGTAAAGAGTTTAAGGAAAGTAATTTTATTGACACGACTAAAACAAAATTTTTTTTTCTTATTAATGCACAAAAAAACTTATCTAATGATGAAAGAAATGAACTAATACAAAACCTATATCAAATCCATTTATCTGATTTAGATTCAGAATTATTTGTCTCAGGCAGAATACCAAGCGAGGTTTACTTTCAAAAAAAAGTTATTAAAGAGTTCCTTATTCTAACAACTTTAAGTGCTATTCTATGTTTTATTTTGCTTTACTTTTTAACCACAAATCTTAAATTAATTTTATTAATAATCTCTAGTGTTATTATTAGCATTATTGTAACTCTTGCTCTATCAACAATTATTTATTCTGGATTAGAAATGATTATGATAATATCACCAGCAATATTATTTATCGTTTGCATTTCAGACGCAATGCATTACNCATCTAATCAAGAAAAATACAAGGATAAAATTGTTTTTTTTAAAGACAGAATTGATAAAATTGGCAAGGCAATATTACTAACTTCAATCACCACATCTTTAAGCTTTCTAACTTTTTTACTAAACGATATTCTACCAATTGCAAGATTTGGGTTAATTACTTCATTTGGTATTCTNTTTACATTAATTGTTGTGACAATTATATACGCAATCTCAATTGATTATAACTTTCATGAGATAAGGCAACATCCAAAAATTAAAAAAACTATTGATTTCATTATCAATTTCAGTTTATCACGTAAAAAAAAATATTTTCATTTTACTATGCTTTTATTCCTTGGACTAGGTATAGTAAGTATATCAAATATTAAAATTGACAACTACTTAACTGATGAGGTGAATGAAAAATCGCAAATGTATGTAGATGTTAATTTTTTTGACACATATTTTGGAGGGATTAAGCCAATACACTTTAAAATTGATAATTTGACTGCAAATAAAAAAGCATTACGTGAATTTAAAAAAGAATTNCATGAATATGGAATTAAAATTGACGTGTCTAATATTGAAATATCGAATCAATTTTTATCAAAAAGAATACCCGTCTATTCACAACTCGAATCACAATATCTACTGATGTGCAGAATGAAAGATATTGGATCTATTAAAACTAATAAAATCATAACCGAACTAAATGAAAAATATGACAAAAAATTGATTATTCAACCTGGTGGAGTAGGGTATGTGTTTGATAGTATTTCATTTAATTTAACCATAAAACTAATCTATGGCTTGCTAATTGCAGTTACATCAATAGGATTTATATTTTTCTTTTTAACAAAATTTAATTTTAAATTTTTAATAATTTCTATAATTCCTAATTTGATACCAATCATATTAACCTTAGGAGTTATTCAGTTTTTTAATTTTTATTTTAGTTTATCAAATGCATTTATCTTCACTATTGTTTTCGGTCTAATAGTTGATGATTCAATCCACATAATTAGTGGTTATTTAAAAAGAACCACAGACAGGCTAACAGAGAGAGAAAAAATTAGACAGGTAGTAAAAACAACAGGGAAGGCAGTAATTAAAACAACGTTTGTAATTATATTTTGTTTGTTTCCTTTAATTTTTTCCGAGTTCAAATCAGTATCACAATTAGGAACAATAACAATTATAAGTGCAGTGTTTGCTGTTTTATTTGATCTTATCTATCTGCCATGGATGATTATGAAATCAAAATAAAAAAAACAGATTCTATTTCTTTAAGTGTTAAAGATTTTACTGAAGCAAAGTTTAAGGAAATAAAAATCAACTACGATCAAACTAATAATCGGAATATTTCTGAATTATTAAATTATGTTAGTGAATATCAGAAGCTCATAATTTCTAATAATAGAGAATTAATATTAAGCTGCGTTAATTAAATAGGGTAGAAAATGTACTATATCAATAAAGAACCTTTTAAAAATCTCTATTTAACATAATAATAATTATAAGACAAATATGTATACTATTTTTCAGTAAAAATGTATTATTCAATTAAATAAGTGCATGTGGGTTTATAAATTACTTATATTTAGCATGTTAGATGCCTTAACATATAGTTTTAATATATATTAATTATATATAAGACGTGAAGTGTTTACAGATTAGAACACAGAAACATATTTATTAATTGATTCTTGTTATTTTTTCTAAAAAACCATCATTATATAAAACAAAATAACAGTTTTACGAAGATGAAGTGTTTCATGTAATTATTATTATAAGCAGATTAATAGGCGGATGATAATCGATACTTATTCAATAAACATTTTAATCTTTTTTAATTGTTTTCTTGACAACGCATCTTTATGGAGCATAATGGATATTGTATTTAGCTTAAAGTAATTTTCAGACACCCATATGTGACCTTTGTAGTTTTCCATTCCCCTGCTNTCACCCCATGAGTTTTTTACAAGAAAATACATAAGACCATCACTNCCTTCAGCTAAACCTGTTATATGCATTAGATGGTCATCTGTAACAGTATAATTATCAAAATTTAATTGCCTCAATCCTTGACTCACTTCAGAATCCACACTAGCCACCCCTTTTTTTGAATCAAATTCATCATTACTCACATCTGTATCCCAGGCTATTGAAAAACCTTTATTGATTGCATTTGTCGCAATTTCCACCATTTCATCAATAGGAATATTAATAAACTCACCATTTGACCAATTGTCAGGAACCTCTAAAACAAACTCTTTATAAAAAGGATGATGAGTAAATGAAGTTAAATTAACATAGTCATCAGGATCTATTTCTAAATATTCAGCAAATTCTAATGGAGTATAAACCTTGCCTTTAAACTCAAATGAATCCGGCACCTTTCCTAAATAAACATCTAAAAGGGATCTGTAGCCATCTTTCCATAAATTAGAAAGCTTTTTCTGACTTATAAGCACTTTTAAATATGCCCCTAGTAAACCGGCAAGTTCAGCATGATCATGTTTATCCAGATTTAAAACCAATCCATTAAAAGTTTCATTGGGCATTAAACCATATTTATCAATTGTGTTAATTAAATCATGACTTAGACTTCCCTGTCCAAAATTTGTTTTACCATGTCTTCTGACAAAATTATCAGCCTTTTCTAAATAAACATTTCTAGCAACAAACATTTCAGATAAATCATGCTTCCCCTTTCCTAATCTTATTAATTCTGATTCAAGAAATGACACAGTTGCATAACTCCAACAAGTACCGGTTTTACCCTGACTTTCAACAGGATTGGCATCCAAAACCACTAAAGGCTTAAAAGTAATAGAATCTTGAGAAATAGCTAAAGAGACAAAAAAACACACACACATATATATATAAAACTTCATATCTTAAAAATTTAGATTACCAATATGATGTACAATATCTTAATAATTCATCACGAAACTCGCCCATCCATTTAGAATTCGACTCATAAGCCTGCAAATTCTCTTTTATTTCTAAATCACAATCTAAAAACTCTGGTGTATTAGATAATTTCAAACACTCACAAGCTTCGTGAGCCATCTCTTGAGGAGTATACTGTTTAGTAGTGCAACTAAAAAAGCAAAAAATAAAAACAACAGCAAATAATCTCATAAATTGAAAACTTCAAAAAATCTAATATAATTAACTTAATTAAAGATTACTACCAATTAATTGGTTGTTTTTCATGAGCTAATAAATATTTATTACAAGCCGTGAATTGTTTAGATTCAAAAAAACCCCTATAAACTGAAAACGGAGAAGGATGAGGAGTTTTTATAACTAAATGTTTTTTTTTACTGACACTTATACATTTTTTTTGAGCATAAGCACCCCATAACATAAATACAATATTTTCTTTTTGATTAGCGATTTTTTTTATTACATTATCTGTAAAAATCTCCCACCCTCTTCCTTTATGAGAGCCTGGACCCCCCTCCCTAACAGTTAATATTGAATTCAACAATAAAACACCCTGATTAGCCCATCTAATTAAATTGCCAGACTGAGGGATAGGCACACCTAAATCAGAAGAAAGCTCCTTAAATATGTTTTTAAGAGATGGGGGTTTCGGGACATTTGAAGGAACACTGAATGATAAGCCATGAGCCTGCCCTACTCTATGATATGGATCCTGACCTAATATTACCACTTTTACATCATCAAAAGCACAGCTGTTAAATGCGTTAAATATAAGTTTCCTGGGTGGAAAAATATTCTGACTAACCACTTCTGAGTTCAAAAAATCCATCAAACTTATAAAGTACTGCTTATCAAACTCATTCTTTAGTTTTTTTTTCCAAGATTTTTCGATTTCAATATTCATAAAAAAGGGAGCTTATAGCTCCCTAATATAACTAATCAATTAGTGAAAACAATAACACTAAAAGAATTAAACAGTCAAGAAATAAGATTGATTAAATAGAACACTGCAAATCTAATAAGATAGTATCTTTTATATTCTTTAAAACAACACAATCCTCATACCTCTCTAATTCTTCAAATATTGCAATTAAATTAAATAAACCCTCAATAAGTGAATACTGTTTTTTCTGCTCTATATGATCTAAACAAAACTGCACAAATCTATCTTTTAAATAGTTGTCAGAGTAAGTTTTTTTCAGGTAATCAAAAAGATCATCAATCGAAATATCTTCAAACGGCCATTCATATAATGATCTGTAATTTTTATCTTCTAAAATACATAGTACTTTTAAAACTACTAAATCAGACTGTTCCCTAGTTAAGTTTTTAAATTTATTTGTCATTAATTATTTTATTTCTATTGATGTGTTGTTATCTAAACGATCTGCCTTCTCAATGCTAATAGATAAAATTCCATTTTTTAATTTAGCAGAAATCGAATCTTTTTTAATACTCCTAGGTAGTCTGATTCGTTTATTAAAGCAGTTACCACTCCACATATTATGCTTGTCATCTTTTTTAGGTTCATAAGATAAAAACAGATAATTATCATTAACACTTAGATTTATATCTTTTTTATTTAAACCTGGTAAAGCCAATTCAAGATGATATAAATCATCATCATGTGACAAATAATAATCCGAGTAACTATGTGTAAAAACATTACTAAACAATGAATCTAGTGTATTTAGACTATTATGATTTTTTATTAATTCAAACATTTTTTTTTAATTTTAATTAGTTAATAATAATTATCATATAGCATATACTGTGCCACCTTAAATAAGGTGACAATATGGCGTTTTTTTAAAAAAAATAGTGCCAAAATGACAATTAACACCCAATGAAGCAGACAAAGTTTATAAAAAAATCAATATACCCTGGCGGAACTAAAGCTTTAAAAGATTTTATAAAAAATAATTTAACCTACCCTAATGAAGCTAAAAAACAAGGCATCCAAGGAGATGTGATAGTGAAGTTTAAAGTAGAATCTAATGGAAATGTGAGCTCACCTAAAATAATAAACGGTATTGGATATGGGTGCGACGAAGAAGCTATAAGGATTGTTAAGAAATTAAAATACCCCAAAAGCATAAATAGAAAAATAAGAGTTACAACTTATAAAAAGTTGAAAATAAAATTTCAACTACCAAAACAAACACAACAGATAAAGATAAAATACAGAATCGTTAAATAGATATCAAAAAAAAACCTTAATCATCTACCATTTAAATCAAGCTCTTCATTCATTTGAATTCTTGAATCTGGTTGATGAGATTTAATATCTCTGTTAATATACGGAACATACCCCTCTTCATCGCTCCAATTAGAGCGTTTTTCTGGACTAAAATAATCTTTAGGTATGAACCCTAGAATTTTCTGATCTTTCTTTTTATCTACAACACCTAAATCCTCCATTACATAAATATATGCATCTGTAATTCTACCAAACTTATCTTGCAGCTCAGCGTCATCAGGATTTCTTTTTACATTATATTGTCTACTTAACTTTTTATACAACCTCTGCGTGTTCCGTATATGGGTTTTTTTTTCTCTTGCATCCATTTGATCAATGTTGTCTAGTTTTTCAATTCCTAGAACAGCATAGTAATTAATTTTTTTAGTTTGATTAAAAGTAAGACTACCAACCCTATATAATCCTGTATGATCATAAATAGATATATTTCCAACATGATAATCAATACCACTCCAAAAATCATTTATTTGTTTTGCAGAATGTCCTCCTCTGTAGAATCGACCAATCTTAACCATATCTAAATCATAAATAACTGAATTAATTAAAAAACCAACAGCAGTATTACTTATAATAATTTCCATTGCATTTGTATCCTGATTCTTCTCTATAGATAAATTAATTTGCTCTCCTTTTGAATTAAAAGATTTAATTAAAAATATTTCATTACCCAACTTATCAAAATAGCGATAAGAATGAGTCTCTGTATCATATACAGTAATATATTCTTGTCCATCTATTCTCTCACTACCCTTTAACTTATCACCCCCTTGTATAAACAATTGACTCTGAGCCACTATTGAATTAATTGATATAAAAAATATTAGACAAAAAATTATTTTTTTCATTTTTCCTTAGATATAAATTTTAAACTTAAACTATTCACACAATATCGTGTATTTTTTTCTGTATAATTCTCACCCTCAAACACATGTCCTAAATGCCCCTCACATGTTCCACAAATAACCTCCGTCCTAATTCGACCAAAACTCAAATCTCTTTTCTTTATAATAGCACCATCTATCACATCATCAAAAGAAGGCCACCCGCAACCTGACTTAAACTTAGATTTTGAATAAAACAAAGGCGAATCACATGACTTACAAACATATACGCCACTTAAGTAAAAATCATTATATTTCCCTGTAAATAGAGCTTCTGTTCCACCATCTAAAAGAATAGACCTCTCATCTTCATCTAGGTGTCGTATGTATTTTTCTTTCATGTTTTTAATTATTTACGACCCAGAACCTCTTCTATCTGTTCTATTCCCTTCTCTTCTAAAAGGATTCAACAACATCCTTCTATTCTTAAATCTACTTTTTAATCTTACGTTTTGGAATTTGGAAAACGCTGCTAAATTAACACCAATAGCTATTTCATGTGTTCCACCTGTATAATTACTAATACCCTCTACAGCGGTATCATAACCATAACCTATAAACATATCGCCCATTTCAAAACCAAATAAAAAAGCATATGCCTTCTCAGCTGTTCTATAAGAAACACCCGCCCAAACATTATTTAAATAAATAACACGTGCACTAACATCAATTTGTGTTTCTGACCAATTAGTTGTTTTTGTTAAAACAGAGGGCTCAAAACCAAACGCCTTATCTTCACTCAAAGGAAAATATGCTCCGGCTATAAAATTATATTCAGGTGTTATAATATTCTCAAAAAGAGGGTCTGATTTAATCTTCAATGGTCTAGCAAATAAATTCTGACCAGTAAAACCTAAATACACATATTCTGTGTAAAAATAAGAAGCAACAGTATGACTCACAAACAAATCTGTCTCTATTACATTTGGTAAAACAGGATCTGATTCTAAACCAAAAAACTCATTCCAATTTGTTGTTTGAGTATCATCATATGCAAATTGAGTAAATCGAGTTCCATAAGACAATGATATAAATTTTTTGCGCTCACAAAAACAAGACTGCTTAGACAAACAAGCTCTCCAACTATAACTTAATTGAGCTGCAGTTTGACTAATTGGTCCAGTAACATCACTATACACAAACCCACCAAGTCCTAACTTATCACTTATTGGTGTATGTGCACTAAAAGTAAATGTTTTTGGAGCTATATTATTTCCGCTCATATCAGTAAAACCTGTCCACTGATCCCTATATGTTAATCTAATAGGAACATGGTCTACAGTTCCTGCAACAGCAGGGTTCATCATATATTCATTAAACACATATTGCGTGTAAACAGGTAATTGCTGAGCCTTTAAGCCTGCTGTAAAAAACAACAGTGACAATAGTATTGAAAATTTTATTTTATTCATATCTTATCGTTTAATTGTAACACTACCATTATAATTTTTATTATCTAAATTCAAGTCAATAACATAGTAGTAAGTAGCTATCTCTTGATCTACATCATCTGAATCAGAAGTTCCATCCCAGGGAACATACTGTTGATTTGAGGATTCAAACACAACTTGCCCCCACCTATTGAAAACCTTAATTTGTGGATTTGGATATAAATCCATCCCCTCAATTTGCCAAGTATCATTAATTCCATCTCCATTTGGGGTAAATACAGAAGGGATAAACAAACAATTATCATCATTTGACCCAACATATAGCGAATAACCAATAGGACCTAAATCATCTAAGCAAGAATACTGATCATTTAAAATTGTCACAGTATGCCATGAATTACCATTCAGTCCACTGATCACAATATCTGAATCTGTTATCAAAATCTCCTCCATATAAGTGTCGACATCCTGAGTCAGAGAGCTTCCCATGTCTTCATAAACCCATAATAACGTATCATATGTGCTTAGAATTTCTGAAGACCCATCAACAACATAATTAAACGGAGGGTTTCCACCAGAAGTTCTAATAATAACCACCCCATCTGTTTCTTCATCGCAAGAGGCATTAACAACATACTCTATTTCTGGTGAAAATTCAGATGGCTCAATAAGCTCAACTACATCCTGCAATACACAACCATTAAAATCAGTAATAACAAAATTATATAACCCTGCACTCAATTGATTAACAATCTGCACTTGATTAGAAAATAAACCTGTATTACTATCTAATAAATCATTATTATAAAAAATATCGACATCATATGGTGCAGTTCCTGCATTTTGGGGAATAAAATACTCTATCAAACCATCAGACTCACCATAACAGGAAATATGAAAATTATTATACTGAAGCACACCATCAATACCATCATTATCCTCATCTGCATCCAAAAGCAATTCATTGGGCTCATTTAAAACAGAAAAAACTGAAGAAACTTCACATCCTTGAGAATCAGAAACAAGAACGGTATAATCACCTGAAGACAACATAATAGTCGCTAAATCAATTTCTACACTCCATGCATTTAAACAAGTAATTACATATGGAGGAGTACCTCCAAAAGGAGCTGCTACAATGGCAACAGAATCTCCATAACATAGAATCTCAATAGGACCATCAACAGACTCAATGAAACCTTCCGCATTATAATCATAAGAAATAGACACATCTAATAGTGGCGGCTGAACCACACTAAACTCTTCTAAAGCAATACAACCATTACTATCATAAGAATATACGGTATATGTACCTGCAGTTAAAGCATAAGGATCGACCTCTATTCCTAATTCGTTTTCAAAAATCAAACCATTTGAAAATAACGGAGAACTATTAGTAGATAAACCATTATAAATAGTGCCACCTATATAAATGTCATCATCATTATTTCCTGGTATACCATCTGGGCCATTATTATCTACACCATCATTATCTATATCTGCATCATCATTATTACAATTAGACAAACAATCTCCATCTATATCATAAACACCATCTCCATCTATATCTGGATCAATCCAATTACCAAACTCATCATTATTTACCAATCCATCACCATCAATATCATCATCACTTCCACCAAAAATAATTGGAGAAATAGACGCAATATCACCATAACAACTTACAAAAACATCATTCATACTGATTCCAAACAACGATGATGTTCCCACATTAAACAATACAGTATCTGAGAAACAAGAATTTAAAATAGATTCTACAAAAACAAAATAATTTGATGATTCCAAAAAAACTTGATTAGAAAACCCAACATCATCACTAATAAAATCACCTCCATCAATAGAGAAATCTTCTGAGTTTAAGACACCATCATTATCAACATCCCAATCAGGACCATCTAACTGATACCAATGATAAATATAATCTGAATTAAGAGCGTTTATAATATTTAAAGACGCTAAACCGTTTTCACCATAACACAAAGCATCCTCTATTTCAATATCATCAAACTCAATCTCATTTGACAAATTTAAAACCTCCTCTGAAACAGATACTACACAACCTGAAGCATCTTCTACAATTAATGTATAAATACCAGACAACAAGCCAGATAAACTTCCTGATGAGCCAAAGCCATCTAAAATACTCTCAGTTAGTGAACTAGACTCATACAAAGAGTAACTATAATCACCTAAATCACCACCACTAATATTAAAATCTAAAACACCATCCATCCCATCAAAACAATCATTATTTTCAACATCAAATTCAACAGTAATAGCAGTTGCATTTTGTATACCGTAGTTTTGTGAATACTGACAGCCATTTGAATCTGTTATAGTAAACTGATGAAAACCAACAGGGGCAAATTCAGTTGATATACCCTGCCAATCTATTTCATAAGGAGGATTACCTCCTTCTAAAAAAGTAATCCAAATACTACCAGTACCCCCTTCGCATTCTGCAGCCTCAGTTACAAATTCAACAGAAATCGGTTCAGCAGAATCAATAAAAACATCATTCTCTAAATACACACAAGCACCATCTGAACTAGTAATAGTTAAATTATATGTATTACCCGCCAACTCTTCAAACGTGTAACATGCGTTTTCATCACTATTTAAAATAGTCACTGTCTCATTATATTGATTACTAGAACACAGAAAAGTCACATCTCCCTCCCAGTCAACACAAACAGAAATTGAACCATCGTCTCCACACAACTCATTTGAAACAGAAATAACTGGCTCAGAAGTATATACATCTACATCAAAAACATCATACTCCTCACACCCATTAGCATCTACAACTGTTAAAACATAAGACCCCGAACTAAGACCTGTTAATGTATTAGAGAAACCAAAATCAATACTAGTAAAACCAGCAACATCAGGACTAGTCCAAATAAAAGTATATCCGTTATCGGAAGGAGTTCCACCAAAAACATCAATAGTTATTTCACCAAAAGCATCACCATCACAAGATGGATTTAAAACTGATGAATTAAAACCATAAACAGGAACACCTGTAATTGGAATAAGGGTATCCCATTGACATTGATTTCCATCTACCACCTGAATATAATAATCACCTTCTAATAGAGAGTCTATAACAAAATTTGGCCCTTGAGAAAACTCATCACCAAGCTCAATTTCTGTTATAGCAGACAACCCATTAGTAGCATATACAAATGGTGAAGTTAAAGCGGGATTAGTGTCATATGAAATAATATCTAACTCATAGACGACACCACTTGAACTTAAAAGTATCAAGATATCTTCGCCTGTTTCAAAACCATCATCATCGGGAGTAGAACTATCATCACCCCAAACCGCAACCGAAAAAACAGACTCTCCTTGATACACAAATGAACCACCACAAGTTATACCAGCATCTCCTGTGTAAAACACACCAACTACATCATTAGGTGTAAAAATAGAAACATCATTAAATAATAAAGTTGCATTCGCATCTGTCACAGAAAACCCAAAATCTAATTCTGAATCCCCACCTATTGTAATTGTTGTTGTATCTCCCTCAAAAATAAAATCATATAAACCAGGATTACCCTCAAGAATTTCTAACGATATCGAAGCAAAGTCACCATCACAAATAATTGAATCTACTGTTGGCGTAAATGATATTTGGTCAGGAGGAGAAAGTGTAAATATAGTTTCACCATAACAGCCATTAGCATCTGTTACAGAAAATAAATAAGTTCCGAATTCTAATGTTGCCTCTGAAGTTACTGAAGGGTACCCTAAATTTATTGATGTTTCAAAAACATCATCACCATCTAAATCTTCTATCAAATACCAGTCATAACTAAAAGGTCCTGTTCCATTCCCAACACATGAACCATCGTCTGTAGGGCAATCTGAAAAACTAACATATGCATCTACTCCATCACACAACTGATTAACAACTGGATCATATATAAATATAACACCAGCATCATCAATACTTATATAATCACTCGCAACAACAGAACAACCAAATGAATCTGTAATTACTACTGAATAAGACCCCTCCTCAACATTATTAATTTGAATAAAACCTGAAAAACTAGTATCTGTCAACAAAACATCACCACTAGAAGCCACCCACTCAAACAAATAAGCCTCCTCTTCACTAGCCCCTAATAGCTCAATATTAACGTTCGTAGAGCCACCCGAGCAAGCAATTAAAGTGTAATCAATATCTACTTGACTTAATTGAATATTTGAACCCTCTAGCTCAACATCAAGGGTAAATTCACAACCATTAGAATCCTCTACATTTAAAGTGTAAAAACCGGCATTTAAAAAATCTAAATCATCTAAAACACCATCATTGTCAAAATCTTCTAAAGTAGCAACACCAGAAATAAAACTTTGATTAATCTGATTTCCATCTTGATCTTCCCAGGTGAAGAAATATGGAGGAGTGCCACCAATAAAATTATCTAATTCTATAAAACCACCAGGAGTTGACTGCAAAACATTGTTATCATCTAAATAATTACAAACTGAACCTCCTGTTGAAACATCAACAGACATTATATCAGGGTCAAAAACATTAATAATTGTATCTAAAACAGAACATGTAAAAGCATCATCTAATATTCCATCACCAGAACTATCAATACTATCTGTTCTATTAACCTGAATATTATAAGCCCCCTCAACTGCTATTAAACTAAAATCCGGAACACTACCAGATACTCCAATAATAGATAAAGAAGAAATCCAAATACCATTATAACTGGAGTCAGTAGTAAATACATCAGAAAATGTTCCAGAAGAATTATTATACTCATAAACAACATCAACCTCATAAATAAGACCATCACTAACATCATACACTAAAAATATAACCTCCTCTCCATTATTAAATCCATTTTCATCACCCTCACATATCTCCATTGTAAAAAAACTGCTTCCTGAAGAAGATGCTGTATATGTATTATAAGCAAAAGACTGTAAAGTTCCTTCTCCTGTTGTGTAAAACGCTCCAATTAAATCACCGGTATCAATATCTTCATCATTTTCAATATTAACATAAATGGTATTCGTAAAACCATCACATTCATTATATAATGTTGGCCAAAAGTTTTCATTAAAATAAAAAATAGTATTCAGCTGAATAAAGTCATCCGGAAGACCATCTAAATCACCATCAAAAGAACTTACCGTTACTGTACCTCCATCAATACTTTCATCATATGATGTAATACTTCCATCTAAATCAGTTATTGTAGCATCAAATTGACCAACAGAACCATCAATAAAAAAATCTATTTGCGTTTCACCACCAGGACACAATATTGGGTCATAATCAGAAATAGTCAACGTGTTTTCACCTGGCTCATCCATAGAGATTAATGTTTGACCACAACACCCATTAACATCATATGCAATCAACACATAACTACCAGCTGTTAAATTATTGAAACTGGGACTCTCCTCTGTTAAAGTTCCTATTAAAATCTCCTCATCTAGACTAATCAGGTCATCATTATTTAAATCTACTTGTTGATAAACCTGTATTGAATACGGAGCTTCACCAGCAGAGACTAAATTCATTGTATTAAAATCAATTAACAAAGACCCATCACTTGCACCAAAACAACTAATTTCATAAGCACCATAAGAAGAAGTTATTGGAATAGGATATATTCCCTCTCCAGAAGAAAAACAAGAAAAATCACACCCATCAGGAACATTAAAACATGTTGAATTATCAACACACACACAATTAGGGTCATAATTTGTTGCATCAGAATCATCACAGCAAGTATCATAATCACAGATGGCAGGAATAGAAATAGTGCAATCAGGACAATAATTACATGCAAACGAATCTGTACAACCTACACAAGATAAAGATTCGCAAGAACCATCATCATCTGTACATTCTTCACAATAATTACATGCATTTGAGTTTGTACATCCAGAAACCTCATCAACATCACAAATATCATCACCATCAATATCACCATCTACAACTAGTCCACTTCCATCTTGCTCACCAGAACAATAATCACAATCTGTAGCATAAACACACGATCCATCATCAGTATTTGCAGACTCATTATAATTACATGCTACGCCATCTGTACAACCTATTATCTCTTCACAATCAGGAACTCCATTATTATTAGTATCATTATCTGGGTCATCAGGACATGGATCATCATCATCACAAAGACCATCATTATCACTATCATTATCTATAACTACCCCAGTTCCGTCTGTTTCACCAGAACACTCATCACACAAAGAAGATAAATTCACATAGATACATGTACTGTCATCATCTGTAGCTAATATGTCATAATTACAAGCAATCACATCTGTACAACCTGCTGATTCATCAATATCACAAATACCATCGTCATCTGCATCATTATCAACAATAATTCCATTTTCACAAGTCTCACACACACCATCTAGATATAGACAAGACCCATCATCTATTACAATATTTGGATTATAATTACATGCTGCAGGATCTGTACAACCACCCAAACATGATTGATATTCACATATATCATTATCCTGAATAATACATTCTTCACAATAATTACATGCTGTTTCGTCTAAACAACCAATACAAGAATAATCACAATCAGAGGAAACAGTAGCTGTTGGATCAAAGTCACACGCAAATTGATCAGTACAACCAGCACAAGATTCATATTCACATGAACCATCATCTTCTGTAATTGAAGGTCCACCATAATTACATGAATTAACATCAGTACAACCATAACATAATGTATCATTACCACCACAAACACCACATGTATCTAAATATTGACACGAACCATCTTCTTCTGTAGCTAATTCATTATATGTACAAGATTCTGAGTCTGTACACCCTAAAAATTCATCATCATTACAAACACCATCTCCATCATCATCTTCAAAAACAATTACACCAGCAACACACAACAAACACAAACCCGGATCCTCATATTCACAACTACCATCATCCACAGTTACATCAAGACCACCATAATTACATGCAACAGGATCATTACAGCCAATACAAGAAAAATCACAAGAACCATCATCTATTGTAATTAAAGAACCACCATAATTACAAGCAGTATCATCAGCACAACCAGCACAAGAGCTATATTCACAAGAACCATCATCATCACTAGCCTCTGAATCATAATTACACGCAACAGGATCTGTGCATCCATCATTTAAACCTTCAATCCAACTAACAACCACACTAATTTCTTCTGTCGTTAAAATCTCATTAGAACTCCAAGTGGGAGGCATATAACCACCATCTCCAATTATTCTCTCATACAGGAGGCTGTTTAAATAATCACCACTTACAACAACCGGACCTGATGTTGAACCAGACAGAACATCCGCTTCTGTTGTTAAATTTAACCCTGAACTAATTGGACCACCATCAAAAGCATGACAACCTGCACAATTAACTTCAAATATTGGAAGCACATCTGTTTCGTAATCTGTTTGTGCATGCATAAAACATACACAGAAAAAAGTAAATAATATTTTTATATATCTTTTCATTATTTCTTTTTATCGTTTAACAACCACATAACCAGTATATTTTTTTTGCTCATTATCAACATCCACCTCAACCACATAATAATACGTTGCGATCTCAACATTATTGCCATCCATATTAATACCATCCCATAAATTATTACTATACTCGTTATCTTTATTTTCATATACAATCTGGCCCCATCTGTTAAAAATCTTAACATTAACTCCTGGCTCATATAATTCAATATTATAAATATCCCAAAAATCATTAATACCATCAGCATTAGGAGTAAATACAGATGGAATAAATAAGCAATTATCCCACTGTTGAGACCCAAATTCTAATTTACAATTCTCATCAGATATATCTATTTGCTCAGTAAATTGACAACCGTATTCATCAATCATGGTAATATAATATGTTCCATAAGACAATCCTCCTATCGAATAATCAGTAGTATCTTCTAATAATTGGAGATATTCTTGATGATAATCAACTAAAACATTAGGATCTGGAATATTATTTAACCACTCATCATTCACAAAATAAAAGTCTTCAACATTAATTAAATTATTATCAAATTGTATAGTATCCAATGCATTGGTGTCAGGCAAACAATCTAGTACATTGTTTTGAGCATATAATATATCAATACTAATATTATCATCATAACTCACTGGCGGTGAATAAATTTCATAACTATTTGGATCACCTCCATACAAAACTTCATCTGATACACCTAAAAAGGTGTAGGCAAAACCTCCATTACTAGACTCTTGGCATTCAGGGCAGAATCCAACAATATCAACATTAAAATCTGACAAGAACGGAACCTCATAATAGTGCCCATTATTTTCAAACACACAACCATTCCCATCAGTTAATGCAATAGAATATGCAGTTCCAGCCTCTAGATTAGGTATAACATAATTAGTATTAACATCACCCCAGTCATCAACTGTATCATATAATTCTCCATCAACAAATATAGAGTATGGGAAAATAGTATTTGGAACAAAAGAATTAGGGTCTATTAAAATAGAACCATTATTACTAAGCGAATCACACGAATTATTTAATTCCCAATAACAATTTCCCGGCTCTGTTAAAACAGCAAAATCAGGAATTGCCTCGTTAACAAAAAACGGGCCAGCAAAACCAATACAACCAACTGCATCAGTAACAAAAACCTCATATTCACCTGGAGGTGCAGATTCATACAAACCATAGTCAGCACCACTATAATCAACATCAAAATTTAAAACACCATCTTGATCTACATCTTCACCTTCTTCACCATACATAGTATCATCTATATAATTAAACACACCATCCCCGTCTATATCACCATCTTCATTATTTAAATAACCATCACCATCAACATCTGGATCATAATCAGGAATTCCATTATTATTCCAATCATTAGAATTATAATCGAATCCATCATAAACTTCAAACTCATATGAAAAACCTGGATTAGACACACTTGAAACAATAATACTATATGGAGGAATTCCATTTATATTTGCAATTGAATTAACAAGAACAGATCCATTAAAACCGCAATCAGCATCATCAGTAACAACACCCAACTCAATAGCTTCCTCATTATTAATACCAACATCAACACCAAAAGACAAATCACACCCAAGAGCATCAACAATATGCACATCATATTCACCTCCTGGCAAATCAGAAAAGAAAATACTATCACCATTTACTGAACCACTTTGAACAAAAACACCATTTGTTTCAGTTAAAAATGGATTTCCATAGGGTTCTGTGCCACCTGAAACTTGTGCAAACAAGGCGTCTAAATGAATAGATATTTGACCTGATTCTGTATTACCAAATGCACAATTTGCATTAGTAATTATAGTTTCATCACTAGGTAGATTAGCAATAAAAGGATTTGGCTCAGTTAAAACTATCGGATCTAAAATCAACTCACAACCATTTTCGTCAATTACTGTTAAAGAATAATTACCAGCTCCTAAATCAGATAGATCTTCTGTTTGTAATCCATTTGACCACAAAAAGTCATAAGGAGGCACTCCTCCATTTATAGTAATATCAATGACACCATCCTCCAAACCATTACAAGATATATCAGATGTGTTGATAGACACAACCTCTAACACACTTGGTTCTGAAACCACAACTACACCAGAATATTCACAACTACTAATAAAGGACTCATCCTCTGGAATATCCACCTGAATAGAAAAAGTATAATTTCCAGCAGGAAGATTATTTAAATCCTCATTATCTGATTGGCCTAACAAATCGATGAAATTATCATTAGCATCAACACCAATCCAATTATATATATAGTTTATATTCATTGAATAATCTGACTCAGCAATAATATTATTGTCAGAATCTACAGTAATCCAACTATAACTATAATTAGAAGGTGTGTTCGTATTTATATTAATAAACCCATCACTATTACCATTGCAAGAAATCCCATAACCATTATAATCAGATTGATTTTGAACATAAAACTCAATCGGATCAGATTCTGCTATAAAAATAGTGTGAATAATGGGTCCACATCCATTTTCATCATTTACTGTTACCTGATACTCTCCAGTAGATAAATTTTCTACCACATTCATATTATCATATTCTGGTAAATACTCACCATTATAATTCCACAAATATGTGTATGGTCCATCAGAAGGAGTTCCACCATAGGTGTTAATTGCTATCAAACCCGTATTATCGCCTGGGCAATATATCCACAACTCTGAATCAAAAGGATTAAAATCAGACTCTAAAATTGGGGTTTCCGGAATTAAATGCTGTCCTTGAGGTGTACAGCAACCATTTGCATCAATGCTATATAAATAATAATTTCCTGCACCAAGATTATTGATATCAAGTGCATTAGATGTATTCAAATTGTTACAATTTTGAGAATTAGGATACCAATACAAATCAGCTGGACCAGTATCACCTGAATACACATAATAATTTGAACCTATCACATCTGGATCTGACCAAAGAATAACATCACCATTACAAGGAAGAGGGTTTGTAACAACAGTCCAATCAATTGCAGATGGTTGCTCTATAGTAATATTTTCAAAAATTATTGGACAAACACCATCAGATATTTCAATTTCATAATCACCAGCACAAACATTAGATAATATATATGTGTCATTTACACCAGGAACCAGTACTTCTGGAGCGAAAGAATTTCCACCGAAAGGTGTAATAATAATAGTATAATAATCACCCTCTCCACCATATGGTTGAATAATAATCTCTCCATCACAAACAGAATTACAATTAACATCAGAATATGAGACACCTGAAAACAAAAGACTTTCTGGTTCTTCAATAGTAAATTCATGTTCAAACACACAATTATTTGCATCAGTTATAACAACCACATAATCACCGGCATATAATGAAGATGCTATCAATGCATCTGGACTTACTGTATTAACAGGATTGCCGTCAGAGTCAAACCACAAGACATCATAATAAGGTTCATTGTCAAATGGAGTACCACCAACATCCAAGGGGTCTCCACTAACATACGCACTACCTGAAGCCTCTGTGCAAATAGCATCTACAGAAGCAAAGAAATCATCAGGATTTGGCTCTAATATGGTATTAATTGAAAAGCACTCAGAAATAAAACATCCAAAATTATCTTCTATTAACATGACATAATTGCCACCAGATAAATTTTGAATATCAAAAGACATATTCAGTTCAAAAGTATTATCAATTGTAAATTCTTGAACAATGACTTCATTAGAATTAAAAACACAATCACCATTAATATCTTGAGCTATTGAAACTAGTCCAAAAGGATTAAATAAATCGGGATTATAAGAATTAACAAACTCAACACTTACTAACCCAAATTCATTATTACAAGATGGATTTATTACATCAATATCAATAATTTCCATTTCATTTAATATATTTTCAAGTTCAAAGGAAAACACATCAACACATCCAACTGAATCCTCAACCATAAACTCATATGAACCTGAAGGCAGATTCTCATAGCTAAAATTATCCAAACTATAATTTAATTCTTCTGCAAATAATGTATTATCTAGACTCAACATAATATCATATGGAGGAAAACCACCGGGGAATTCAAATTCAGCTAAACCATCAATACCACAGCCTGCTGGTATTATAATCCCCGAAATCAATGGCTCTGATTCGTCAATACATATATCTACACTAGTTATACAGTCAATTGATGTAGTTTCATCCCAATTAGCATCATAAATATTTACCGTATAACAGCCAGCACAAAGTCCATTAAACAAACCATTATTAGTTGAAAAAACTAGTTCTCCTAAATCATTAACCAATTCGTAGTTAAAAGGAGGAACACCAGCATTAACATCAAATGAAATTTGTCCATCACATGTATTAGCACACACATATTGAGTAAAAGAAAAACTTGAGTTAATCTCACCATTTTGATCTAAATCTTCAAAAAACTCTATAGGTGTAGGCTCAGTAATCTGTATTTGATCAGGATATTCAAAAATACAACCATCACTATCTGTCACAATTAAAGAATAAAAACCTGCTGACAATTCATCTAAATCTTCTTCAAAAGACTGAAAACTTGAATCTTCTTTAGTCCAATTATAAGTGTAATCTCCAGCTCCACCTATTACAGTAATATCAATTGAAGCATTGTTAAACGAAAAACTAAAACAACTAGATGACTGAACATCATCAACAATAACTACTATTGGATCAGGCTCAGTAATTTCAAATTGTAAAGTTTGCTCCCCACAACCGATTTCTGAAATAACATCAACTGTATATACGCCTGGAGATAAATTTATTAAATCTTCACTTGTAGAACCATTACTCCAAGAATATAAAAAGGTCCCTGGACCTAAAACAGTAAGATCAATAAACCCATTTTCATCACCATAACACAAGACATTTTCATATTCAAAAGAAACTGAAAACTCATCAGGATTAAAAACCTCTTGAGTAAAAATCTCTTGACAACCAGTATCATCTACAACTGTTAGAGTGTAAACTCCTGCTTCTAAATTAAAAACGTCTTCTGTATCCAATCCATTTGACCATAAATACTGATAAGGGGGCACACCACCATTAGTAGTTAATTCTATAAAACCATCGTTGTCCCCAAAACATAATAAATCTGTAAATGCAGAATCTAGCTGAACAACAAGTTCATCAGGTTGAGTAATTGTAAATAACGAATCTAACGAGCCACAATCATTAGTAATAGATATCAAATACTCACCAATATCTAAATTTGAAGCATTAATTGGAGAAGAAGCATCTCCTGATTGTATAACCACCCCTCCCACAGATAAAGTATACGTTTGATTAAGTAGAGAGTCTGCTGAAAAATAAATATCAACATCTCCATCACTATCAGAAAAACAAGAAATATTAGAAATCAAAATCGAATCAATGATTAAATCATCATATTCTTGGATTTGAAAAAACTCTAAAAGTGTTTCACATCCGTCACCAATATTAGAAAGACCAATTAAATAATAATCACCTGGACAAAGTGAATCTATAGATAGCGATAAAGATTCCATCAAAATACTGTAAGCTGAAATAGAAGTTAAATCATCTAATTCATTTAAAACCCCATCTCCATCAATATCAGGGTCATCTTGATTTAAAACTCCATCTCCGTCAATATCTAAATCAAGAATATTACCATTTTCATCTAAATTATTAATACCATCACCATCTATATCTGCTATAGAATAATACAAAGACCAATCATCAAAACTAAATGCATTTGATGATTCATCAGGGACAAAAGTTATTTGACCATCACATGAAGAATAACATGCAGTACTACTTGAGTCAACATCCAAACCAATATCCAAAGACCAATTTAACGTTTGAGATTGAGTTACAGAACAACCATTAACATCAGTAACAATTAAATAGTAATTACCAAAATTAGACACGCCTATAAAAGTAGCATCAGGTCCTGAGTCAACTAATGGATCTAATGTTTGATCTAATCCATTATCATCAGAATCATAATACCATTCATAAAAATATGGAGATTCGCCTCCACTGGGCTCTCCTATTACATACAGATAACTATCCTGGCCTGGACATAATGCATCTAATCCTGTGTTTACATTCAGATTTTCTAATTCCACAACATTTAATACGTTTTCAACAACACATCCAGCATCACTTGTAGTAAATACAGAAAAACTTCCTTCTCCAGTAAATGATATTACGGGAGAATTAACTAAAATAACATTCCCTGAAGAATTCTCAACCCAACTATATGTGTAATTGCCTCCACCACCAACTGGGCTAACAGAAACAGACGACACATCACCAGAACAAAAACCAATTTCACCATTTTCCACTAGAATGCCATTATTAAAAACATCAACAATTAAATCCTGAATTTCGCCAAAGAAAACACTAAAATCATAAGTAATAACACAATCACTATCATCACTAACAGATACAGAGTAATCGCCATTACAAAGATTATTTAAAGCAAAAGAACTAATATCTATTGCTTCATTAAACAATTCAGTAGTTCCGTCGGGATTAGTAAGTAGAATTTCATAACCACCTACACCTTCAGAAATATCTTCTATTATCATTTCTCCACTACATTCCACCAACTCCGTGTTAGGATCATCAAAGTTATTACAGTAAGTAATAATTGGCTCTGAAACAAGTAAGCCACCACTGGAATCAATATTAAATGTTTCCTCATTAACACAACCATAAAAATCTGTAACCACTAAAGTGTATGAACCAATAGTCAAATCAACAATATCTTCAATTGCTTCACCATTTGACCAACTATATGAATATGATTCAAGACCACCAGTTACAGAAACATTTAAACTTCCCAAATCTGTACCACATGCCAATTCAGTAATAGAATTAGAATCAAGTACTATATCAATTATCGCAGGCTCAGTAATTTCCACAGAAATTGTTGCTTCACATCCATTTTCATCAGTCACTGTTGCTGAATATAAACCAGCAACTAAATCAGACACATCTTCTGTATCTGCCCCATTTGACCAGACATACGTATATAGCCCCACGCCTCCTGTTATAGTTACATCTATAAAGCCATCATTTTCACCATTACATGAAACACCATATCCACTATAGTCAGAATAAGCCTCTGAAATTATCATCTCACTAGGTTCAGTTATTTCTACTTCTATTTCTTCAGAAACACAGCCATTACTATCTGCCACTAAGATACTATACATATCAGCTGGTGTATCAAATAATAACAGTCCTGAAACATCCGTCACTTCTTGAGTAGTTGTGCTATTTGACCAAAAATATGTATATATACCATTCCCTCCTGATGCATTTACTTCTATGAAACCATCACTACTTCCAAAACATGAAACACCAAAACCATTATAATCAGACTGAGTTATTTCAAGCGCCACTGCTTCTGGCTCTGTGATTTCAAAATCAAAATCTTCTTGACAACCTTCACTATCGGTTACTATAACAGAATATATACCAGCTTCTAAATTGATAATATTTTGTTCTGATTCCCCTGTTAACCAATCAAAAGTATATCCTTCACCGCTTCCTCCAGTTACTGAGTTAATATCAATAGACCCATTAGAATCGCCATTACATAAAACACCAAAACCATCAAAACTAGAAATAACTGCATCGATTTCAATTTGTGGTGGTGCAGTTAAATTAAATGTTGTAGACGCTTCACAACCATTAGCATCAGAAATAAGTAACTCAAAAAACCCTTCACCAAGGTTTGTAAATAGTTCTTGACTATATGGAGGAGTTCCACCAGAAACATCAAGTGAAACTACACCATCTTCAAGACCAAAACAAGATGGATCAGTTGCCACAGTAGCCGCCACATAAAAACTATCCGGTTCCGACAAAATAAAATCATACACATAAGTACATGGGACGCCTGTATCTTCAACCGTTAAGGTATACGTTCCTGCAGGTAGATTTTCTATATTTTGCCCCTCATCAATAAACAATCCTTCGTCTGAAAATGAGTCTTCAATAATATCCCAATTATATAAAAATGGGCCTTGCCCTCCAGTAGATGTCGTAGTTATAGATCCGTCATTAAAATTATAACAAGATGCATCTGATTCTTCAGACAATAATTGAAAATCATCAGATTCATTGATTGAAAAGAACTCAACATTACAACTGCAAATATTCTCTTCTTCATTCACACTAGTAGACAGATCATCTTCACAATAATAAATAATTACAGCAGTAAAATCCATTGTACCATCACCATTCCAATCAGCAGACCAACCTGCTTCATAAAAGGGATTATCATCACCATCTTCTGAAATACCATATTCAACTAAAGCATATGGGTCATCTGTATTATCATAAAAACATCCATCATTATCACTATCTATTGAAATTAAATCACCTAAAACATTAACTTGATTTTCCCAAATATCTCGCCAAAAAACCTGTAAAAAAGCTCCAGAATAACCTAAACCCAAACCATTATAATCTACTGTTGGTAATTCAACCTGAGTGCAACCAGCACCTTCTTCAGCATATTCGGGACAAAGCGGTAAGTTTAAGTACAATGGCTGAATAAAATCAACCCCTGTAACAGATGAAGTAAATGTATAATTAATTGTCGAGTCTAATTCAACAAGTGAAAATGGAATATCAAATGGTGGGTCACATTGAGAATAAACATTATTAACAAAAAACCCTGTAACAAATAGAAAAAAAATGAATTTGTTAAATGCATACAACAATCTCATTACATATTAAAAAAAACCCCCTTTATACATATTTTTTTTTAAGCAACAATATAATCTTACAATATAAGAAATTATGACCATAAAAAAATATCGAAAAAAATATTTTAATTAATTAATTTTTAAAAAATGATTATTTTCAACCCACCCATCTTTACCATCTGACAACAGCACCCTACTCCAACCATCTACCATATCAATAATTTCAAACTTCAGGCCCTCATGTATAATAAATTGATTAGCAGCATTTAAAGATGGTGCTGTTTTAACATAAGTATTTTGAGAAACTAATATAGCAAACGCATCTTCTGCTTGATAAGAATTCATGTAAAAAAAAGAAAATACAACTAATAAAAATGGAAAAGAAAATAAAAGAGACTTAATCGAAATGGACTTCAATTTAGAGGATGATGAAAAGAGAAAAAGAAGTAATAAAACAAGATTTACATATAAAACAATAATTAAAATAAAAGCCCAGCCATTATTAGAAAAAAATAATGTTAAATTATTTATCATTTTTATGATAAAAAACTGTGGCAACGGAGTGATTTCATCCACCAACTGAGTTTCTAAAAAACTAATATTATAGTGAATATCCTCTAATAAACCATTATCAAGACCAATAAAGCTTTTAGCTTTTTCATAATACAATCTAGCATAGCCTAATTTATCTAATCTATAGTAAGCATTTCCTATATTATAATATAAGACCTGATTACTAATACCTTGATCTAAAATTGACAAATAACCACTAATTGCATCTTCAAACTCATTAGCTAAATACAATTCATTAGACTCTTGAAAAATAGAATCAACAATTCCAGAATCGATTTTATCAAAACCCCAAAAAGAGGAAGTTACAATAAGTGCTAATATTAAACAGACATGTTTCATTTTGACTTTTCTATTTTACTAATTACACCTAAAACATCCCTATGTAAATCATCCATTTTTACATTTTCTTCATGCGCTGAATACCTATACAACTCTAAACGTTTTATGACAGCCAAATAGTCTACCACAATATCTTTAGAAATATTATTAATAACTAACACTTCTTTGATTTTCTCAATACTTAAAGTAGCTTTTTTAATTGAAAATTTAGTTGAGACATACACAAACAACACATCTAATAACTCTGAATGAAATTGTTGATAATCACCCTTTTCTAATAATTTTTTTGCAAATATTAATCGTTTATGAACTAATTGAAAAAGACTTGGACCAAAGGAAACATAGTTATTTAAATAACCTTTTTTATATAGAACAGATAATAATATCAGTAAAAATGGGATAAAAAACAGAATATAAAACACAACACTAAATGCAAAATTCTTTGAGAAAGAATTAGCCTCATAATCAGTTTTAATAAATCTAATATCTTCATTGATTAAGCTAATCTCTTCTTTATTAACACTTCTTTCTGTGACATCACCATTGTCAAATCGAGCACCACCCACCTTTATAGATTTTTGATTTGTGTTTAAAACTATATACTCTTTGGTCTTTGGGTTAAAAAAATTAAAGTCTACAATCGGCAAACTATACACTCCTCTATTTCTTGGAACAATTATATACTCCTCTTTTTTATACCCCGTCACCCCCCTGCTACTCATCTTTATCTTATCAGAATTTTTAGGATCAAAAACTTCCAAAGCATCATCAAACTCTACTACTGGAGAACTTAATAGATTTAAATTACCTGAGCCATTCACCTCAACTGAAAAAACAAAAGAGTCATTCACATCAATAGAGTCTTTATCTAATTCTGTTTTT